>JAYVXE010000357.1:0-12700 GCA_043785395.1 Burkholderiaceae bacterium
AGTGCCGATCATCTTGCGCGCAGTGGCAGTTCCGTTCGTGACAGACTGGCAAGACCAGTCCAAAGTCCCTGTGGTTCCTACGACTTGCGACGCAGCCAACGTCACAGGATCGCCTGCAGTTGTACGAACCCAAGGCGACAAAACCAGGGTGTTGGCAGCTGGATCAACACCAACAACTGCTCCTCGATAGCTGATAATAATCTCACCTGTCGGGTTGCCTGGTACAGCAGCCCCGCAACCTGTAGCCTCAAAGCAAACAGAGGCAACCATTTTGCTGTTGGCCCCTGTAGTGCCTGCTTGTGCATTCCAGGAAGTAGCTGCCACCTGCAAATCAGCAGCCGTCGTTCCATCCGTCGCCACCATCAGTTTCGCACTCTCGGCCAGTCCCAAGCCCTCCGTCACCCGCGCCCGCACCGTGTAATCCTGGTAAGCCGGCAAGGCCACCGCCGCCAAAATACCAATGATCGCCACCACGATCATCAGCTCGATCAGGGTAAAACCCTTTTGCAAAGTCTTTTTCATATCCCGCTCCTGGTTGAAATGCTGTCCGGCAACACGCCGCAGTCACTTGGATAGAAGCAGTTTTCGTGCCAAGTGCGCCAGCGCCCACATTGTGTGACTTTGTGCACAGGCCTAGGCGGCTCCGGTGACGCAATGTGTCCATAGCCACGGCGGACTTTGACATTTTTGTCAGTCTTGGCTGTCAAACCGTGCCAATGTCGGTGACGCCGTCCCAGTCGGGCTGGAACGGCTGCGTGCGCAGCGCTGCAATGCGCTGCGCGTACAGCGCGCGCAGGGTGGCGTTGGCGCTGCTGCTGCCCAGCTGCGCCAGCAGATGGGCGGCAGTGGCCCAGTCCTGCGCCTGGTAGCTGTCCAAGAAGGCCTGCCACTGGGCCAGCGCCTGGGCCAGCGCCTGCTGCTGCGCATGGCTGCTACCACGGCCCAGCGGGGTGTGCAGGGTCAGCGCCACGGCATGGCCTTGCAGGCGCACACGGTCGAGCACTTGCCAGCCGTAGCCAGGGGCTTGCTGGCGGGTGGCGTCGCTGGCGACGATGGCCACGCCGTAGAGCGTGCACAGGCCCTCCAGGCGCGAGCCCAGGTTGACGGCGTCGCCAATGACGGTGTAGCTGCGCCGGATGTCCGAGCCCATGTCGCCCACGCACATTGGCCCGGTGCTCAGGCCAATGCCCATGCGCACGGTCTCGGGCATGCTCTGGATCGCCTCGGCCATGGCGAGCGCGGCCTGTACGGCGCGCTCGGCGTGCGCAGCATTTGCCACCGGCGCACCCCAAAACGCCATCACGCAGTCGCCCATGTATTTGTCGATGGTGCCGTGGTGGCTGCGGATAACCTGGGTCAGGCGGCTGAAGATGAGGTTGAGCAGCGCCTGCAACTGCAGCGGCGTGAGCTGCTCGGCCATGCGGGTGAAGCCGCGCATGTCGCAAAACATCACGGTCAGCTCGCGGCTTTGCGCCTGCATGCTGTAGCGGTCGGGCTGGCGCAGCATCTCGGCCACCAGCTCGGGCGGCACGTAGGTGCCAAACAACTCGGCCAGGCGGCGCTTGGCGTTGCCTTCGACCAAGTAGCCGTAGCCCATGTTCAGGGCCGTCGCCAGCCACACCGTGCACAGCAGCGAGGCCAGCGGCAGCACCAGGCCCCAGCCCAGGTAGAGCCACAGGTTGAGCCCCAGCAGCGCGGCCAGCAGCGCGGCGCTGAGCCGCACCGCCGCCCAGACCGACAGCCGGGGCAGCAGCGCCAGCAGCAGGCCGATCAGCAGCAGCAAGACCAGCTCGTAGCCACGGGCGTAGTCGGGCTGCACCAGCTGGCGGCCACTGAGCAGGCCCGACAGCATGTTGGCGTGCACTTCAACCCCTGGGAAAACGGAGCTGACCGGCACGGCCCGCTCGTCCAGCAGGCCGGGGGCGGAGGTGCCGACCAGCACGATCTTGCCGGCCAGGCTGGCCGCAGGCAGCCGGCCGGCCAGCACGTCGGCCGCCGACAGGTAGCGAAACGAGCCGCCCTCGGGGCCACCTGGGCCACGAAACGGCACCAGGGCAATGGCCCGGCGGTCAAGCGCAATGGAGGGGATGGCTGGGATGGCCGGAATCGGCGGGCGCCCCACCTCTGGGGCGGCTGGCAGCAGTTGCAGGCGGCTCAGGCGTGGCCCGCTGGCACTGGGTGCCAAGCCGGGCACCAGCCTTGGCAAGTCCAGCAGCCGCCGGTACAGCGCCAGCGCCAGCGCTTCGTAGTACTGGCCTTGGTACTGGGCCAGCAGCGGGATGGAGCGCACCACGCCGTCGCTGTCGGCAACGGCGTTGAAAAAACCAGCCTGCGGCGCGGCCTTGGCCAGCACGGCGATGTTGGCGCCGTAGCCATCCCAGGCGGTGACATGGCCCAAGCCTGGTTGCGCGCCCATGACGGGCGCGGGCAAGACGCCACGGATGTGGCCCGAGCTGCCGCTGCCGTTGTTGCTGTCGTTGTCGTTGTCGTTGTTGAAGTAGTAGCCGAGCACGACCTTGCGGCCTTGCACGGCCTGCGCCAAGCGGGCGTCATAGTCGAGCTGCGGTGCCAGTGCTTGCAGCTGTTGGGCAAAGCCGGGCTGGTGGCGCAGCGGGCCGGCGGCCAGTTGCTGCAAGGCCTGCAAGCCGGAGCTGGTGTCGGGCTCGGCAAAAAGCATGTCAAAACCGATCAAGCGGGCCTGCTGCCGATCCCAGAGTTCATCCACCAGCCGGGCCACGGTGTCGCGGCCCCAAGGCCAGTGGCCGACTTCGGCCAGGCTTGCCTCGTCGATGTCGACCACCACGATGCGCGGATCCAGCGTGCGCGGCATGGTGGCGCGCAGGCGCACGTCATAGACCAGGTGGTCAAGCTGCTCTAGCGCACCAATGTGCCACCAACCGCCAGCGTGCAGCAGGGCCAGCAGCAGCGGCAGCAGCGTCACCACCAGGCGGCCGGGGAGCCAGTACGCCAGCCGTTGGCGGATTGCGCGCAGCCACACGGTAGCTACGGCGTCGCTGCGTCCTGCAGGAATTGCAGGAACAGGCCGTTCAGCTCAATTTTGTCGCCATGCTGTAGCGGCACCACGTCCAGCCCGATTGCGACGCCGTTGACGCTGGCCCTGGTGTCGCCCTCGACATGGGCCAGCACAAAGCCACTGGGCCGCCGGGTGATGGCCGCCACCGCGTCGCCGGGCGTGCCGATGGTGGTCACAACTTTGACCAGGGCCTGGGTCTGGCCAATCGCCGGGCCGCTGAACAGGCGGATGGAGGCGGGGGGAACGTTGACCCGCGGCGGTACCAGGCCGCGTGTTGCGAGCGGGTCGTACACGTCGGCGTCGACAAACTTCAGCAGGCACTGGCCAAACTCGATCATGTCGCCATGGCACAGCTTTTGGCGGGTCACCAAGCTGCCGTTGACATAGCAGCCATTGGTGCTGTTGGCGTCTTGGAGAATGACGTCTTGGTCGATTAGCTCGAACAGGGCGTGCTCGCCGCTGACGGCGGGCTTGTCGATCACGATGTCGTTGTACGGCCTGCGCCCGAGCGTGGTGCGCTCTTTTTCCAGCACAAACTCCTGGACCACCAAGCCGTCCATGCGCACAATTTTCTTGACCATGCAGAGAACTCCTGTCAGAGGGCTGAGGGACGGGCGGCGCAGCGCGGGCGGGCCAGCCTTGTAGCGTTTTTGCGAGGCGTCAACCCAGGCGCTTGCGTGCGAAGACCGGGCCGGCTCGCTGCCACGGCTTGGCGGCAAGCCGGCACCGGTCTCGGGGTTTGGCGGAATTTTGCCCGCTGGCTTGGCCGGGCGAAAGGGCTTGGCGCGCTCTGCGCTCAGTGTGCCGCCGCCCCCCCTGGCGTGCGGCAACTGTGCGGCAACTGTGCGGCAACTTTGCTAGTGGCTGTGCCAGTTGCTGCGCGGGCAAAACCCGGCCAGCGTGGCTTTACAAGCGTGCCTTGAGCAGCTTGGCCAACTCAGAGAAGTTGCGTGTCACGGTGAAGCCGCAGGCCTCCATGATCTCCAGCTTGGCGTCTGCCGTGTCGGCGCCGCCCGCAATCAGCGCGCCAGCGTGGCCCATGCGCTTGCCCGCAGGCGCTGTCACACCAGCGATGAAGCCGACCACGGGCTTTTTCATGTGCTGTTTGCACCAGCGCGCAGCCTCGGCTTCATCGGGGCCGCCGATCCCGCCAATCATGATGACGGCGTCGGTGTCGGGGTCGTCGTTGAAGGCTTGCATCACGTCGATGTGCTTTAAGCCGTTGATGGGGTCGCCTCCAATGCCCACGGCGCTCGACTGGCCAAGGCCAATTTCGGTCAGCTGGGCCACGGCCTCATAGGTCAGCGTGCCGGAGCGGCTGACGACGCCAATGCGGCCTTTGCGGTGGATGTGGCCGGGCATGATGCCGATTTTGATTTCGTCGGGCGTGATCAGGCCAGGGCAATTGGGGCCGAGCAGCAGGGTTTTTTTGCCGCCTGCAGCCTCTTTGGCGCGCATTTTGTTGCGCACTTCGAGCATGTCGCGCACGGGGATGCCCTCGGTGATGCAGATCGCCATGTAGAGGTCGGCCTCCACCGCCTCCCAGATCGCAGCCGCAGCACCGGCCGGCGGCACATAGATCACCGAGACGGTGGCGCCGGTCTCGGCCGCAGCTTCCTTGACCGAGGCGTAGATGGGGATGTTGAAGATCGACTCACCGGCCTTTTTCGGGTTGACGCCGGCGACGAAGGCGTTTTTACCGTTGGCGTATTCCTGGCACTTTTCGGTGTGGAATTGGCCGGTCTTGCCGGTAATGCCTTGGGTGATGACTTTGGTGTCTTTGTTGATATAGATGGCCATGTCTCTTCCTTACTGGGCGACTGCCGCCACCACTTTTTGGGCCGCATCGGCCATGGTGTCGGCGCTGATGATTGGCAGGCCAGAGGCGGCCAGCAGCTTTTTGCCTTCAACTTCGTTGGTGCCCTTCATGCGCACCACCAGTGGCACGGAGAGGTTCACCGCCTTGCAGGCCGCGATCACGCCGGTGGCGATGGTGTCGCACTTCATGATGCCGCCAAAGATGTTGACCAAGATGCCTTTGACGTTCTTGTTCTTCAGCATGATCTTGAAGGCTTCGGTCACCTTCTCGGGGGTGGCACCACCGCCGACGTCAAGGAAGTTGGCCGGCTCGCCGCCAAACAGTTTGATGGTGTCCATGGTCGCCATGGCCAGGCCAGCGCCGTTGACCAGGCAGCCGATGTTGCCGTCCAGGCTGATGTAGGCAAGGTCGAATTTGCTGGCCTCGACTTCGGCTGCGTCTTCTTCGTCCAGATCGCGGTAGGCGACGATCTCGGGGTGGCGAAACAAGGCGTTGGCGTCAAAGTTGAACTTGGCGTCGAGCGCCTTGATGCCGCCGCCGCCCTCCAGGATCAGCGGATTGATTTCGACCAACGAGGCGTCGGTGTCCATGTAGATTTTGTAGAGCTTTTGCAGCACGTCGATGGCCTGGGCCTGCGATGCAGCGGGGACGCCGATGCCCGCCACCAGCTGTTGCGCCTGCGCCTGGCCCAGGCCGGTTGCCGGGTCCACGTAGTCGGTGATGATTTTCTCGGGCGTGGAATGCGCCACTTCCTCGATGTCCATGCCGCCTTCGCTGGAGACGATGAAGGCGACCTTTTGGGTCGCGCGGTCGGTCACGAGCGAGACGTAATATTCTTTTTGGATGTCGGCACCGTCCTCGATCAGCAGCCGGCGCACCTTTTGGCCTTCAGGGCCGGTTTGGTGCGTTTTGAGTTGCATGCCGAGGATTTCGCTGGCCAGCGCCTTGACCTCGTCGATCGAGCGCGCCAGCTTGACGCCGCCACCCTTGCCACGGCCACCTGCGTGGATCTGGGCCTTGACCACCCAGACCGGGCCGCCGAGTTTTTGGGCCGCCTCGACCGCCTCTTGCACGGTAAAAGCAGGGATGCCACGTGGAACGGGCACGCCAAAATTACGCAAGATTTCCTTGCCTTGGTATTCGTGAATCTTCATGAGGGCTCTCTCAGGAATGGGGGATGGTGGACTGGCATTGCAAGCACAAAGGCATTTACCACGTCACCAAACTGTGGCGGCCCGTGGTTGAGACCCGTCAGCCGCAAGCGGCGGGCGGGAAACGCAGCAGCACGGAATGTATCATGCTGCGCTTGCACAACCCCCCCCCTGAGGAGCGCCCCATGGCCAAGGTATTTATCGACGGTGAAGCTGGCACCACCGGCCTGCAAATCCGCGAGCGGCTGCAGCAGATGCCCCAGATTGAGGTCGTCAGTATTGCCCCTGAGCGGCGCAAAGACCTGCAGGCCAAGCGCGACATCATTGCGGGTGTCGATCTTGTCGTTTTATGCCTGCACGACGAAGATGCTATCGAAACAGTAGCTATCATCGACCATATGGCAAGCGCAACAGGCCGAAAAGCACCAAAAATCATTGACGCATCCACCGCCCACCGCACCGCGCCGGGCTGGGTTTTTGGTTTCCCCGAACTGGCCGCTGGTCAACAAAGTGCCGTGGCCCAGGCCAGCCGAGTGGCCAACCCCGGCTGTTACGCCACCGGCGCCATTGCGCTGCTGCGCCCTCTGGTGGACGCCGGGCTTGTGCCTGCCGACTTCCCCGTGGCGCTGCCCTGCGTCAGTGGTTACTCGGGCGGCGGGCGCAGCATGATCGAGGCCTATGGCAACAACGAAGCACCGCTGTTTGAGGCCTATGCCTTGGGCCTGAAGCACAAACACATTCCCGAAATCATGCAGTACACGGGACTGCGCCGCCGGCCCATCTTCGTGCCCTCGGTAGGAAACTTCAAACAAGGCATGCTGGTGCAGCTGCCACTGCACCTTGACCTGTTGCCCGGCGCGCCCAAAGTCGCCGATCTCCACCATGCCCTGGCCGCGCACTACGCCAAGAGCAACACGCCCGACGCCTGGGTGTCCGTGCTGCCCCCCACCGCCGATGGCAAGCTGGACGCACTGGCGCTCAACGACACCAATAAGCTGGAGCTGCGTGTGTTTGGCAACGACGGCTACCACCACGCCGTGCTGATTGCCCGGCTCGACAACCTGGGCAAGGGCGCCAGTGGCGCGGCGGTGCAAAATTTGAAGCTGATGCTGGGGCTTTGAGGCGATGACGGTCGAACTTACCAAAGAGACACGCGCCACAGCGGTGGCCTCCATCGAGCGCTGGTTCACGTCCAACCTGGACCAGAACATCGGGAACATGCAGGCCGCCGAGTTGCTTGATTTTTTTCTGAAAGAACTGGCCCCCAGCGCCTACAACAAGGGCGTGGCCGACGCCCAGGCGCAAATGCTGACCCGTGCCAACGAGCTCGACATTGATTGCCACGAAAGTGAATTCGCCTACTGGAACAGTGGACGGCGACGCGGGACATAAGGCTCACCCCAGGCTTCGCGCACAGCCCAAAAAGTCTGTCGGGCTTTCGGTACATCGGCTGCAATCCGACCGCAGTGGTTCATTTTTTCACCGTCTTTTTGCCCAATAGTTTGACTATTGGGCTGCAAACCCGGCCTCGCCGGGGTCGACTTTCGCTCTAATACCGAAAGTCTGACCGGCTCCTAGGGTCAACCCGCAGACAGGTGGCATTAGTCGTCAGACTGCGAACGCAGCACCCGCCCCACCACCGCCCCCGAGAACCCTCGCGCCAGCAAAAATCGGCCTTGCCGAGCGCGTTCTTTGGCATCTGCGGGGAGGTCGCCGAAGCGGCGGCGCCAAACCTCACGGGCGCGCTCCAGTTCGGAGCCCTTCAGGTCCGCCACCGCTTGCGCAATGGCATCGGGCGCTATACCTTTGTTCAGCAGATCCTGCCGAATACGCGCCGCACCCATACGGGGTGCACGCTGGTGCAGCACCGATTGCAGCACCCGGGTCTCGTTGATGAAGTCTTTGGCGCACAGATCGTCCAGCACCAAGGCCAGGCTGCCGGGCTCGGACGCGGGCTCGTAGCGGGCCAGCTTGCGCGCCAGCTCGGCGCGTGAGTGCTCGCGCTGGCTGAGCAGGCGCAGCGCACGGCCTTTCAGGGAGGGGGTAGAAAAAGCCATAAAGAGCAGTCCAAAACCATCGCGTGGAGATTGGGGGCTTGCGGGCAGCGGGCTGCAAGCTGCAAATTGCGATCAGCAAGCTGCGCAAAACCCCAAACCAGCGTTTATAAAAATCCGCCATCCGCCATCCGCCATCCGCCATCCGTAACCGCATGCCGTGAGCGTCGAATAAGCGCTGTTGGCGCAAGTCCTAGCTGCATGGCCGCAAGCCGCACGGCCAGTCCGGCCAGCACTGCCATTCTGAAGCCCGGCTGGCGCGGCAGGATTTAGCTTTCTTTCTTGCCTTTGGCCTCGGCGGCAGCGGTGGGCGCTGCTGGCGCTGGAGGCGCCGCCGGTGGGGCCGCCAACAAGGCAATGCCCAGGCTTTCGCGCACCTTGTTCTCGATCTCCACGGCGAGTGCCGGGTTTTCGCGTAAAAACTCACGCGCGTTGTCGCGGCCTTGGCCAATTTTTTCGCCGTTGTAGGCATACCAGGCGCCGGATTTTTCGACGCATTTGGCGGTCACGCCCATGTCGATGATCTCCCCCAAGCGGCTGATGCCTTCGCCGTACAGGATGTCGAATTCGGCGGTCTTGAACGGTGGGCTGACTTTGTTCTTGACCACTTTGACGCGGGTTTCGTTGCCAATGATGTCCTCGCCTTTTTTGATGCTGCCGATGCGGCGAATGTCCAGCCGCACCGAGGCGTAGAACTTGAGCGCGTTGCCGCCGGTGGTGGTCTCGGGGCTGCCAAACATGACGCCAATCTTCATGCGAATTTGGTTGATGAAGATCACCATGCAATTGGTTTTCTTGATGCTGCCGGTGAGCTTGCGCAGCGCCTGGCTCATCAGCCGGGCTTGCAGGCCGGGCAGCGAGTCGCCCATGTCGCCTTCGATTTCGGCCTTGGGCGTGAGCGCGGCCACCGAGTCAATGACGATCAGGTCAACCGCGCCCGAGCGGACCAAGGAGTCAACAATCTCCAGCGCCTGCTCGCCGGTGTCGGGCTGGCTGATCAGCAGGTCGGACAGGTTGACGCCGAGTTTTTGTGCGTACTGCACGTCAAGCGCGTGCTCGGCGTCAACAAAGGCGCAGGTGCCGGCCTGCTTTTGCATCTCGGCAATGACCTGGAGCGCCAGCGTGGTCTTGCCGCTGGACTCGGGGCCGTAAATCTCAACCACCCGTCCGCGTGGCAGGCCGCCAACGCCCAACGCGACATCCAGGCCGAGGGAGCCGGTGGAGACCACTTGCACGTCCTCCAACGCCTCGCCCTCGCCCAGGCGCATGATCGTGCCCTTGCCAAACTGCTTCTCGATCTGCGCCAAGGCGGCTTGCAAGGCCTTGGCTTTGTCACTGTTGGCGACCGAAATACTGCTGCCTCTGACGATGCTGTCCATGGAAAATCTCCTTAAAAATCAATAAATTGGGTGGCAAAGCCGTACTGCAACAACGCACAGTACTGGATGCTTGAACAGTAGTTTAGCGGCGTTCTGCATTAGAATTTCTTATTTTTTAGTAAGTTTAACGTACCATTTTGAACCTGCCTACAGCACCACTTTCACCGCGTGAAGACGGCTGGCGGCAAACCCATTTGGGGCGGCTGCTGGGCGATGCCTTGCTGCGTTTTGATGCCCGCGTGCTAGCGCTGATGGCGCACAACGTCGAGGTGCCGCTGGCGCTGTCCAACCTGGCCGCACGCAACCAAGTCAGCGCCGCCCACATCCACATCACGCGCCACCTGCCGCTGGCGGGCGCACGGCTGACGGTGTTGGCCGCCGAGGCCGGCATGGGCAAGCAGGCGATGGGCGCCCTGGTCGACCAGTGCGAAGCCTGGGGCCTGGTGGAGCGCCAAAGCGACCCCTTGGATGCGCGCGCACGCCAAATTTGCTTCACCCCCATCGGCCTGGTCTGGCTACAGGCCTTTCGCGACGCCGTGGCGCAGGCCGAGGCCGAGTTTCGCCAATCGCTCAGCCCAGAGGTTGCCGCCGTGGTGGCGATGGGGCTGGAGGCCTACGCCAGCTAGCGAAGGCAGCGGCAGAAGTACGCGCAGTGGCAACAAGCCTGGCCTAAAATTTGCCCGCTTGCCGACAACAGCGAGGCCGCCAGCGCCGTTTTTTCTCGTGCCGCGCCCCTCCAGGAGACTTTGATGCGCATTTTGATTGCCGAAGATGACCAGGTTTTGGCCGATGGCCTGCTGCGCGCGCTGCGTGCCTCGGGGGCGGCTGTCGACCATGTCGCCAACGGAGGCGAGGCCGACGCTGCGCTGATGACGCATACCGAGCTGGACTTGCTCATCCTTGACCTGGGCCTGCCCAAAGTGCACGGCCTGGAAGTGCTGCGGCGGCTGCGCAACCGGGGCTCCAGCCTGCCGGTGCTGATCCTGACCGCCGCCGACAGCGTGGAAGAACGCGTCAAAGGCCTGGACCTGGGCGCCGATGACTACATGGCCAAACCGTTTTCACTGCAAGAGCTGGAAGCCCGCGTGCGCGCCCTGATCCGCCGTGGCGTGGGCGCCAGCAGCAACACCATCAAACACGGCCCACTGGTCTACGACCAGGCGGGCCGCATGGCGAGCATCGACGGCAAACTCGTCGAACTGTCGGCACGCGAACTCGGCCTGCTCGAAGTCCTGCTGCAACGCGTAGGCCGCCTGGTCAGCAAAGACCAACTGGTCGAACGCCTGTGCGAATGGGGCGAAGAGGTAAGCATCAACGCCATCGAGGTCTACATCCACCGCCTGCGCAAAAAAATAGAAAAAGACCCCATCCGCATCGCCACCGTGCGCGGCCTAGGCTACTGCCTGGAAAAAATCTAAGCCCCACGTGCCCCACCCCTGCGCAACAACAGTGCCCACCCCGCCCCCCGCTGGCCAAGCGCAGCGAGCCAGCCCCAGAACGCCGCGAATCTGGCTTTGCCAGTTCGCAGGTGTTGCCCCCGGCAGGGGGTTGGCGCTTACGCGTAGCGAACAAGCCTGGGGGCGAGCCAAAGCATGATCCAACGGTCGCTGTTTGGCGAAATCCTGGACTGGATGCTGACGCCGCTGCTGCTGCTGTGGCCGATCAGCCTAGCGCTGACCTGGCTTGTGGCGCAAAACATTGCCAATAAACCGTTTGACCGGGCGCTGGAATTCAACGTCCAGGCCTTGGCGCAACTGGTCAGCGTGCAGCAACAGCGGGCCGCGTTCAATCTGCCGCAACCGGCACGCGAGATTTTGCGGGCCGATGACTCGGACGCGGTCTACTACCAGGTGCTCGGCGTGAAAGGCGAGCTGCTCGGCGGTGAGAGCGCCCTGCCGCTCCCCAACGACACCGACCACGGCCTGCCCGGCGAGGTGCGGCTGCGCGATGACGAGCTGCGCGGCGTGCCGGTGCGCGTGGCCTACACCTGGGTCACGCTGCCGCTGGAGCGCGCCCGCCCGGCGTTGGTGCAGGTGGCCGAGACGCGCGAAAAACGCTCGGTACTGGCGACCGAAATCATCAAGGGCGTGATGCTGCCGCAGTTTGTCCTGCTGCCGCTGGCGCTGCTGCTGGTGTGGATGGCGCTGGTGCGTGGCATCAAGCCGCTGCACCGGCTGGAGCAGCGCATCCGCCAGCGCCGCTCGGACGACCTGAGCCCGCTCGATGACCGGGCGGTGCCGCTTGAGGTTGCGCCCCTGGTGCAGTCGGTGAACGATTTGCTGACCCGGCTGAACGACTCCATTGCGACCCAAAAACGCTTTCTGGCCGACGCCGCGCACCAGCTCAAAACGCCGCTGGCAGGCCTGCGCATGCAGGCCGACCTGGCCCAGCGCGAGGGCACGAGCACCGACGATTTGAAGAAGTCGCTGCAACAAATCGGCCGCGCCAGCATCCGCGCCACCCACACCGTCAACCAACTGCTGGCGCTGGCACGGGCCGAGTCTGGCGGCGTCCACATTGCACGCCAGCGCTGCGACCTGGCCCGGCTGACGCTGGAGGTGGTGCAAGACTGCGTGCCGCACGCGCTGGAAAAACGCATCGACCTCGGCTACGACGGGCCGCCGCCCGGCACGCCCGGCGGGCAGCTGGACGGCAACCTGACGCTGCTCAAAGAGCTGGTGCGCAACCTGGTCGACAACGCGCTCAACTACACGCCGTCCAGCGCAGCGCAGCCCGGCGTGGTGACGGTGCGGGTCTGCACCCAGGGCGGGCAAGGTGAAGCATCCGAAGAGAACGCCGCCGACGGCGGCAGCGTGGACGGCGCGGGCAGCGCGGCCAGCACGGGCAGTTCCGGGCCACTGCTGCAAGTCGAGAATTCCGGCCATGGCATCGCCGCGCCCGAGCGCGAGCTGGTGTTCCAGCCGTTTTACCGCGCACTCGGCGTCGACGCCGACGGCTCGGGCCTGGGCCTGCCAATCGTGCTGGAGATCGCACGCCAGCACGGCGCCAGCATCACGCTGGACGAGGTTCAACCCGGCTCAGCCCAGCCCGGCGTGCGCTTTAGCGTGCGCTTTGGCGGCCTGGCGACAGAGGCGCAGACAGAGGAAGAGGCCGCCGCAGGACTGAGCCCGGTGTAGGGCCGCTTGCTGCGTGCGTTTTAAGTAGGACTTACGCAAAACCGCCCTGGCGTCGTTCTTTTGACCAGCCGTACTGGATGTACTGTCTGCGGAAAAATGCCTAGCCAGGACAATTTTGCGTAAGTC
>JAYVXE010000358.1:0-12687 GCA_043785395.1 Burkholderiaceae bacterium
GCTTCCAGTGCACCCGTGGATCTGGCTCTGCCAGGCCACCGGGTGCGCCCCCTTGAGGGGGCGAGCGCCGCAGGCGCGACAGGGGTGTTTCACGTTAACACCGTCAATGACAAAGACTGGGTTCATCCTGGAGCCCACGGTGGGCATTTCTCGCGGAAGTATGGTCTGACGCACGAGCGGAACTACCACGCGTCTGCGGTAGCCGTCGAACTGCGCTGACTGAACGACCACTACGTAAGGAATCGAATCGCGTAAGGCGCCCTTGTTGCGATGAACATCGAATTGCGCCATTACAAAGTGGAGTGCTCGTCTGCAAATGAGCCGATAGACGCATGCACGGCATTCCAGTTGGCAGCAAGTTCATCGGCTGCCTCCTGGCGATTCCGTTGCGCGTTCTGTTGGGCCGCCACAAACTCGGTCAAGAATGATTCCATGGTGGCTGACAGGTTGTCGGTGAAGGTTTTGGCCTGCGCTACCAGCGCCTCGTTAATTGTGAGGTTAACGGGCCGTTTCCGGGTCGATGCGACACTGGTTTCCATTTTTGAGTCTCCAGACAGGACTGTGCGCATATAGAGGGCGCGGCGTCAAATAATTTGCAGGCGGAGGCGAGAGTTGGTTCTCACCTTCTCTGGTGAAGTGCGCCCAAAGCTTGAGTGCATGACTCAAACCAGCGTAGCTGGAGAGCTGGGCATAAGCCTGTCAACCTATCAGGGCGGGCAGGCGCGGCTTTGGGTGCGGCGTGGCTGATTTTTTGTATTTATATGACAAAATAGTGCTCTAAGGCTTTGTAGTAAAGCGATTGAAGCTATCAATTTTATAATTCCTGGCTGGCGCTGTAAAACCGGTTGGCAGACCGGCTTTAACTGTCATGCCCTGGGCCAAGCACCACCGAGCGATGAAACCGCACCGCGAGACGCGCGCGCCGCCCCCAGTGCACCCGTGGCTCTGGCTCTGCCAGGCCACCAGGTGCGCCCCCTTGAGGGGGTAGCGCCGCAGGCGCTTCGGGGGTGGTCTAAGTTCACCAGGCCACCGGGTAGCGCGCCCTTGAGGGGCGAGCGCCGCTGGCCCTACATGCGCAGCGCCCCGGCATAGCCCGTCAGCTCCAGATAGCCGCGCCCCTGCACTTGACCACGGGCGTCGCGCAGCTCGCTCAAACCCTCCCAATAGATGGCGCCGGTGCTGCTTCGGCTGTCCAGCTCTTGCGCGTCCAGCAGCGCGTGCACGCTGAAGCGGCCGACCGGGGTTTGCAGTGTCCAGGCAACCGGGTAGCGCGCTTGGCTGGCGGGGCTGCGCCAGTAGCGCAGCGGCGTGAATACCAGCTCGTTGGGGCCAAAGATGCGCAGTGCGCCGCTGGCGTCGCGCCAGGAGCCGCCACTCCAAAGTGCTGCACCTGCTTGGTCGCGCAGTTGAAATGCTGTCAGCGCGCTGCCGTCGGCCAGGTTCATGCCGCACCAGTCCCAGCCGACGGCGTTGGGGTGGAGCAGCGCTTCGCTCCATTCGTGGTCGAGCCAGGCTGTGCCGCGCACCTGAAAGCGCTGGCCTTGCAGCGTCAACTGGCCGCTGGTCGCCAATTGCGGCTGGCTGTAGTAGTAGCTGGCCTGGGTGGGGTCTGGCCCTTTGCGCGACAGCCCGGCGTCGCCTTGCAGCAGCGGCGGCTGGGTTGGCGTGCACAGCAGGTCGAGCGCAAAGGCGTTGGCCGCAATCTGCGCCCGGTAGCCTTCGGCGTCGCGCTTGAGCGACCAGTCGCGCAGCCGCAGGTCGGTGTCGCTGCTGCTGGCCTGGGCGCTGCCGTCCATGGCGCGTGCAATCCGCTGGTCGTGCCACTGTCGGCGCAGCCTTACATCGGTGACGGCGGCGTGGGCAAAAATAAGCTGCTTGGCCGCCAGCGCCGATTGCAGCGACTGGGTCGCGTCCACGCGTGAGCGGAAGAATGTGACTTGAAAACCAAAGCTGCGTGCGCCGTCTTGGGCGCTGCCGGTCAGGTACCACCACTCGGTGCGCAGCTCGGGGTGGCTGCCAAAGTCGCGCGGAAACTGTAGCTGGCGCGGCAGCAGCGCTGGTGCGGGCGTGGGTGCTGGTGCTGGTGCTGGCGCCGCCGAAGCAGGCCGGGCCACGCTTGCCAGCGGCAGCAGCAGGCTGGCGCTGCGCATGAAATGGCGGCGTGGCCAGCCCATCACCAATCCTCCTTCACGGCCAGCACGGTGTCATGCGCGGCCAGGCTGCGCGCAGCCAACCAGGCGGTGGCACTGCCCGCTGCGATCAGCCCCGCGCACAGGGCCAGCAGCCGCAGCCAGGGTATTTGCAAGTCCATGCTCCAGTGAAAGCTTTGTGGATTGATGACCTTGACCAGCACCACGGCGATGGCGAGCCCGAGCAGCAGGCCGCAGGCGCTGCCGATCACGCTCCAGGCTGCGCCTTCGCCGGCCAGCAGGGCCAGTATTTGGCGCCGTTGCAGGCCCAGGTGCGTCAACAGGCCAAACTCTTTGCGCCGTGCCAGCACTTGGGCGCTGAAGCTGGCGGCGACGCCAAACAGGCCAATCGCTACCGCCACGGCTTGCAGCCAATAGGTGACGGCAAAGCTGCGGTCAAAGATGCGCAGCGAACGCTGGCGGATGTCGGCGCTGCTGGCGATTTCAATGTCGCTGTCGGGTTGCGCGGCGGCGCGTGCGCGCAGCGCTTGCTGTACTTCGGCGGCGTTGGCGCTGGGGTGCAGCCAGAGCGCGAGGCCGTTGCTGCGCGGGTCACCGCTGAGGCGCTCGAAATCGGCCGCATCAAGCGTGATAGCACCGGTCTGGCGTGCGTAGTCGCGCCAGACGCCTGCTACATAAAACACAGCATGGTTATTTTTGTCCATGGGCGATGATGCCTCGAAGTCTTGGAAAAATTGCCGCAGGGTGGGAAACTCCGTACCGGGCTGGGCTTGGTACAGATCGCGCATCGCCTCGCTCACATAAATGCCGATCTGCCCCGGCGGCACCGGCAGCGCGGCAGCGACCAAGGGCAGGCTGCGCGCGGGATCGGGCCCGAGCGCCTGCGCTATCAGCGTGACGGCGGGGCGCTGCGGGTCGGCTTGCCATGGGCTGCTGCGCTGGCGCTGGCTGCGCTGCACGCCCGGCACCTGCGCCAGTGCTTGCAGCAGTGGCGGGCTGAAGTAGCGCGGCGCGGCGTCGGCGTTGTGGTTTTGCGCCTGCCGCAGGTAGAGATCGGCGGGCAGCATGCTGTTGAGCCAGTCGCCGAGCGAGCCACGAAAACTCGCCACCATCACCGTCAGTGCCACCGCCAGGCTGAGCGCGGTGACCACACCGCTGATGGCCACGGCCGCTTGGCCGCGCATGCGCCGGGTGCGCTCAACGGCCAGCAGCGGCAGCAAGTGCCGTGCCAGTTGCGGCGCCAGCCGGTCGTAGAGCAGGGCGGTGAGCCAGGGCAGGGCGCTGATGCCGCCCAGCAGCAGCAGGGCAATCGACAAATAGGCCGCCAGCGGCACGCCGTAGACCGGTGGCGCCAAAGCCAGCAGCAAGGCGGCGGCGATCAGCAGCAGGCTGCGGCGCAGGCCGTGGTGGTGCGCGGGCGCAACCAGGCCCAGGCCTTTGAGTGTTGCGGCCTCGGGCAGTTGCGCGGCGGTATAGGCCGGCCACCAGCCGCCGGCCAGCGCGGCCAGCAGCCCCAGCACGGTGTAGACCAGGGCGGCTGGCGTGCTCCATTGCAGCGCCGGTGCGGCCGCGTTGAAATAGCCGCCGCCCAGGTCGCCGCCGAGCAGGCGCAGCGCCAGTGCGGCCAAGGCGGTGCCCAGCGCAATGCCCAGGACGCTGCCGACGCCGCCCAGTAGCAGCGACTCGGCCAGCACCAGCCGAAGCCGCTGGCGCGGGCCCAGGCCGAGCACGCCGAGCAGCGCAAATTGCGCAGCGCGCTGTGCCACGCTGAGCGCCAGCACCGAGAACACCAAAAAAGCGCCGGTGAACAAGGCCACCAGCGCCAGCACGGCCAGATTGACGCGGTAGGCACGCGACAGCTGGTCGAGCTGTTGGCCACGGTCGACGGGTGGCTGGAGCACGGCATCGCGTGGCCAATCAGGCCATTGCTGGATGGCGGCACTAAGCTCCTGTGTGCTGCCGGCGCGCAGCCGCAGGTCGATCCGCGACAACTGCCCAAGGCGGCCAAAGAAGTCCTGCGCTGCGCCAATGTCCATCACCAGCAAAGGCGCGCCGCTGGCCGCGACCGTGCCCGCCACCTGCACCGTTTGCCAGTGCGCGCCGCTGCGCAGTTGCAGTGTGCTGTTGGTCGATTCGCTCAATCCGCTTAGCGCGGCCTGCGCTGCCGCGTTCCAAAAAACCGTGTTGGGTGCCAGCATGGCAAAGCGCCCAGCGTCGGCGGCTGGGCGCGGCATCAGGGCGGGGGTGATCTGGGCCAGCAGCAAGGCGTCGAGGCCGAGTACCTGGATTGGTTGCGGGCGGGATTGGTCTTGGGCTTGGTTGTCGTGGCTGTCGTGGTCGTCAGTGCTGCGGGTGTTGCCCGGCACCGTTCGGGCCAGCGTCTGGAGTTCCAACACCGGGCTTGCCAGCAGCACCTGCGGCTGCTGGGCCAGGCGCGCCAGCAGCGCCTCGTCCAAGCTGCCACGGCGCGTGCGCAGCTGCAAGTCGGCCTGGCCATTGAGTGCACGCACGGCGCTGGCGAATTCGTCCAGTGCCGAGGCGTTGATCAGGTGCACCGAAAACGCCAGCGCCACGCCCAGCGTCACCGCCAGCACGGCTGCCGCGTTGCGCCACGGGTGGTGGCGCAACGCGGGCCAGGAGAAGGTGCGCAGCAGGGCGAGCATGGAGGTGGCGTTACTGGTGGCTGCCGCAGGATAGCTGTCGCGTGCCTCAGCCCAGGCCGTCAGCCGTCAGCCGCAAGCGCCGGTCGGCGCGCGCGGCGGCGGCTTGGGAGTGCGTGACCAGCACCAGCGCGGCGCCGTGTTCGCGGGTTTGGAGCGAGAGCAAATCCATGATGCTGGCGGCGGTTGACGGGTCGAGGTTGCCGGTCGGCTCGTCGGCCAGCAGCAGGGCCGGGCGGTGCACCAGGGCGCGGGCGATGGCCACCCGTTGCAGCTGGCCGCCGCTGAGCTGCTGCGGCAGGCGCGGGCCAAGCCCCTCCAGGCCCACGGCGGCCAGCATGTGCTGCACCCGCTTGGGCTCGGTGCGGCCCAGCAGCAGCAGCGGCAGGCCGACGTTTTGTGCCACGTCCAGGTGGGGCAGCAGGTGAAAGGCCTGAAAGATGAAGCCCAGATGCTGGCGTCGCCACAGTGCGCGTGCGTTGGCGTCTTGGCGCCCCAGGTCAAGCTCGGCATGGTGGATGCTGCCGTGGTCCCAGTGGTCGAGCCCGGCCATGCAGTTCAGCAAGGTTGATTTGCCGACGCCGGACTCGCCCACGATGGCAACCCATTCGCCGGGCGCAAGGTGCAGGTTGACGTTGGCAAAAACGCAGGTGCTGCCGTAGTGTTTGGCCAGCTGCGCAATCCGCAAGCTCATGGCTGCTGGACAAGCTGCTGGTCAACCGCTTGCAGCAGCTGCGCCAGTGCGTCGCCCCGGTCGCAGGCCACCACGTGGCGCGCCGGCATGCTGCGCAACCATGTCAGTTGGCGCTTGGCCAGTTGGCGCGTGGCGCAGATGCCGCGCTCGCGCAAACCGGCCAGCCACTTGGCCGGGGGCTTGGGGCCGTCTGGCTGCGCCAACAGCGCCAGGCTGTCCAGCGCGTCCAATGCCTCCCAGGCTTGGCGGTAGCCGACGCAGCGCATGCTGGGCAGCTCTGGGTGCAGGTCGCCGCGCGCGCGCAGGGCCTGCACCTCGGCGATGAAACCCTCGGCCAGCATGGCGTCAAAGCGCCGGGCAATCCGTGCGTGCAGCCAGCTTCGGTCGATGGGTTCCAAGGAGATAAGCCTTGTTTCGCTTATGGGACTAGCGGTTGTTGCTATAGTTTTATTTGTTTGAAAAGATGAGAGCGGCTGGCCAGAAACACGGTAAACCTCTAGCGCACGCTGAATCCGTTGGCTGTCCTGGGGGCTTAGGCGGGCTGCGCTGGCCGGGTCAACCTGCGCCAGCTGGGCATGCAGCGCGGGCCAGCCCTGGGCTGCGGCCTCGGCCTCTAAGGCGGCGCGGATGTGCGGTGCCGCCGCTGGCATGGGGTCCAGCCCTTGCTGCAAGGCCTTGAGATAAAGCATGGTGCCGCCGACCAGCAAGGGCAGCGCGCCGCGTTGCTGGATTTCGGCGATCAGCCGCGTGGCGTCGGCGGTAAATTCGGCGGCGCTGTAGGCATGCAGCGGATCGCGCAGATTGATCAGGTGGTGCGGCAGGCGTGCCAACTCGTCGGCGCTGGGCTTGGCCGTGCCAATGTCCATGCCCCGGTAGACCAGGGCCGAGTCGACGCTGATGATCTCGACCGGCAGCGACCTGCGCGCCAAATGCGCGGCGACGGCGAAGGCGGCTGCTGTTTTACCCGAGGCGGTGGGGCCTGCGAGGGCAAGGCAGCGAATGGGGTTAGTCATGGGCCGGGGTTCCGTGTTTTTGCACGAGGCTCCAGGCAGTCAAGGCCACGCAGGCGCTGCACAGCCACATGCCGTAGGTCATTGGCAGCACGCTGTCATCCATGCTGCTGCCAAGCCAGGCGCCAATGGCAAATGCCACCAGCACCATGCCAAAACCGTTGAGCGCGCAGGCTGCACCCGCCGCCTGCGGAAACGGGCCGACAGCGCCACTCTGGCCGCAGGGCTGGTGGATACCGTGGCCCAGCATGATGGGGGCCAGCGGCAGTACGATGGCCCAGAGCGAGGTGATGCCGGTGAGCGCCAGCACGCCCATAAGGGTGCCGCCAGTGAGCGACAGAATGCCGCCACGTGCCACGGTGCCGCGCACGCCATGGCGTGGCAGCCAGTAGCGGCACAGGAAGGTGCCTGCCAAATAGCAGGCACTGTTCCATAGCATGATGAATCCGTACTGGGTTTTGCCCAGGCCCATGATCTGGATGAAGACAAAGGACGATGCCGCGAGGAAGGTGAAAAGCAGGCCGTAGGCGCAGCAGGTCAGCAGGGTGAAGGCGACAAAAGTGGGATTGCGCACAATCTGCCCCCAGGTGCGTACCAGGGTGCTGGCGCGCAGTGCGTTGGGGTTTTTATAGGGCACGGTTTCCACATAGCGCAGCGCCACCAGGGCGAGTGTGGCGCTGCCAAAAATGGCCAGCACCAGCAAGGCCGCACGCCAGCCAAAAGCGGTGGAGACTAGGCCGCCCAGGGGCGCGCACAGGCAGGCAATAACGCCCAGCCCGCTGAGTGCGCGCGACATGACGCGCGCACCTGCGGCAGGCTCGAACATGTCTCGCACCACGGCGCGGGCACACATGACCGAAGCCCCCATGGCCGCGCCTTGCAGGGTGCGCCCCACTATCAGCCAGGTGATGGAGGGGGCCAGTGCACAGGCAATGGCGGCCACCACATAGGCCCCCAGGCCCCAGAGCAGCACGGGGCGGCGTCCATAGCGGTCGGACAATGGCCCCAGCACGAGTTGGGCGCAGCCAAAGGCCAGCAGCAGTGCACTGAGGGTGAGCTGTGACTGGGCCAGGGAAGCCCCAAATCCGGCGCTCAGTGCCGGCAGTGCTGGCAGGTAGAGGTCGGTGGTGATGGGCTGGATACCCAGTAGCAGCGCCAGCATGGTGACGACGGTGGCGGGCTGCATGGTGTGTGCGGTGCGGCGGTCGGGCACGGCAGAGGAAGAGGCAGGCATGAAAGGGCGAGGGTACCAGAACCTGGGCTACGGCACAGGCGCCAGCCGACAGCCGACATTCATGGTGCGCCTTGCAATTGGGTGCGAAACGGGGAGTTTTTACGGTACCCAAAACGAAAAAATTTGGCAAAAAAGAAGCTTTTATGTCTGGCACTCAGAGCGGTTGGGGTCGGTCACGCAATGAACTCCATGACTTCCCATTGGCCACCTTTTTGCGGGCCCACATATTTCAAACGCCCCTCTTTCACAAGTTTGGAGGTGGCAAGCTCAATGGCGCGCTGGGTTTTTCCAATCTCGGCGGCAACCTCGGCCAAGGTCATGGATGGAGTTGCCGTCAAAAGCCGAAGAATTTGTACCGAAGTTTTCACCGAAGTTTTCACCGAAGTTTTTTTGTCCTCCTCGGCTACAGGAAACGGAAATTCCAGCCCAAGCCCGCCACGGTCACCGCCAAAATCCATGACTTCCCAATGGCCACCCTTTTGCGGGCCCACATATTTCAAACGTCCATCTTTCACCAGTTTGGCTGTGGTCAGCTCAATGGCGCGCTGGGTTTTTCCAATTTCGGCAGCAACCTCGGTCAAGGTCATGGACGGAGCTTTCGTCAGCATTCGAAGAATTTGTAGCGAAGTTTTCACCGAAGTTTTCACCGAAGTTTTCACCGAAGTTTTCACCGAAGTTTTTTCACCTATTTCGGCTGCGGGAAACGGGAATTCCAGCCAAAAACCGCCACTGTCGCAATCAAAAATCGGTGCTGGACTACCAAAGCCAAGGCACGCGCTGCGCATCAAGTCGATGCCGCGCCCCCATGATTCGATCTTGCCTGCCAGAAATAAGGCTCTGGCAAGGTCCGGGTTGGCGGGTTGCGATGCATGCTTGCCCATCAAGCGCGCAAGTGACCAGTCAGGCGGCAACTGGCCTGCATTCCAGATGATCAATTTGTGGTCGTACACACTGATTTGAATCGGGATCAGCGCACCGTAGTCCTTGTGCGCAATGGCGTTGATTACCGCCTCACGCAGAGCTGCTTCGGGAACTGGCAAACGCTCCAGCCGCTGGCTGCCCTGGTACGAAATACCCGCCCGCAGGTATTTGGTGAGCAGCAAATCCAGCGTTTTATCGACCTGTGTAAAAAGGTCGCCCGCCACCACATCGTGGTACAGCAAGTTGGAGTCCGTGCGAAAAAATCCTATCTTCACACAGGCCCCGGTGGTGAACTTCTCAGGGTCGGCATGAAACAGCAGCGTGGCGGCCCGCTTGAGGTACGTGCCTTCGATCAGGTGGAGCCGCTCCATCAGCACGGCATCGCTCTCGGCCAAAGACTCTGCGCTCAGACGGCCACTGCTGGCCGCCAGCTTGCGAAACGACTGGATGGCACGTGGCTCCAGGTTCGTCAGGCCCACGTACGGCACTGGCACACCATCCCAGTTGCGGCCCAGTTTGCGCAGCAAAAAGCGGTCGAGCGCCGCACCGCGCAGCTCTTGTTTGGTGCTGCCGCTGCGCAGGTGGTATTCGCCCCGGTAGCTGATCGGGCTGGGGTAGGCATCGACCACAATTTCCAGCCAGTCCAGCCCCGCCTGGGTGTGCAGGTTGACCGCCACCACAATGCCCAAAATATCGCGCACCTTGTTGGGGATGTCCGCCAGCAGTCGGGCGGCGTTGGCCACGCCCACCACCTCGCCACGGTCGTTCTTGCCGATCACCAGCGTGCCGCCCTCGGCATTGGCAAAGCCGCACACCCAGCGCAGGTAGTCGTCGCGCCAGGACTCTTTCCATTCGGTGTGTTGGTTTTCTTTCATTTTTTACGCATACCAGACGGTATGGTACCGGTCAGCAGAGCCTGCGCCATAGCCTGTTTGAGGTCGGATTTCGGGATGGCCGTGGGGCTTTGTGCGTTACCAGGATGCCCAAAAGCATGCTCGGACTAGCTTACCCCATGGCTGCTGGCGGTAATGTGGGCGTAAAAAAACCACCCTGTGCAGCATGGCACAGGGTGGCGTGCAGGGCAGACTTAGACCACGCCTTGCGCCAGCATCGCATCGGCCACTTTGACAAAGCCGGCCACATTGGCGCCGTTGACGTAGCTTACGCTGCCGTCGGCGCGCCGCCCGTAGTCCAGGCAGTCTTGGTGGATGCCTTGCATGATTTGCAGCAACCGGGCGTCAACCTCTGCGCGCGGCCAGGCCATGCGCACTGCGTTTTGCGCCATCTCCAGGCCCGAGGTGGCAACGCCGCCGGCGTTGCTGGCCTTGCCGGGCGCATACAGCACGCCGTGGCCTTCGAAGAGTTTGGCGGCCTCGTTGGTGGTGGGCATGTTGGCGCCTTCGGCCACACACTGAACCCCGTTTTTGACCAGCACGGCGGCATCGACAGCATTCAACTCGTTTTGGGTGGCGCAGGGCAGGGCGACGTCGACCGGCACATGCCAAGGGCTTTTGCCGGGATGAAAGGGCAGGCCGCTGCGCTGGGCGTAATCGCTGACGCGGCCATAGAGGTGGTTTTTGATCTCCATCAGCAGCGCCAGCTTCTCTGGCGTGAAGCCGTCGGCATCGACCACCGAGCCGCCCGAGTCGGAGACTGTGACCACCTTGGCCCCCACGGCCATGGCTTTTTCGATCGCGTACTGCGCGACATTGCCGGCGCCCGAGACGCTGACGCGCATTCCGGCCATCGCCTTGCCCTGGGTTTTGAGCATCTCTTCGGCAAAGTAGACCGTGCCGTAGCCGGTCGCCTCGGGCCGCATGAGCGAGCCGCCAAAACTCAGGCCCTTGCCCGTGAAGACGCAGTCGGCGCGGTTGGTGAGTTTTTTGACCATGCCGGCCATGAAGCCGATTTCACGCCCGCCGACGCCGACATCGCCGGCTGGCACGTCGGTGTCCGAGCCAATATGGCGGAACAACTCCAGCACAAAGGCCTGGCAAAAACGCATCACTTCGGCCGGACTCTTGCCCTTGGGGTCAAAGTCCGAGCCGCCCTTGCCGCCGCCCATGGGCAGCGTGGTCAAGGCGTTTTTCAGGGTTTGTTCGAACGCTAAAAACTTCAGGATCGACAGGTTGACCGAGGGGTGAAAACGCAGGCCGCCCTTGTACGGGCCAAGCGCCAAGCTGTGCTGCACACGAAAACCACGGTTGACCTGCACCGTGCCGTGGTCGTCAACCCAGCAGACACGAAAGATGATGGTGCGCTCGGGCTCGACCAGCCGCTCTAGCAGGCTGTGGCTGGCATAGCGTGGGTTGGCGGCGATGTAGGGCCACAGGCTCTCCATGACTTCGGTCACCGCCTGTAAATACTCTGGCTGGCTAGGATTGCGCTGGGCGACATAGTGGAGAAAGCTGTCGACGGTCTGGTGCCTCATGCGAAAAATCCTTCGGGGTAGTGGTTTGTGTCAAAAAAAAGCTTGCCGCAGGGCATGGCGTTGTGCCGTGTTGGATCGCCATGGTTATGCAAAAACTGTATTTTGCAATGAATAAAAAGGATGTCGCAGCTGCCGCCCCGTGTTTTTGCAAAAAAAAGACAGAAATATGGCCGAAATCAGCGGGTCTCGGCCTGCGCCTTGCTGGCTTGAGCGCGGGCGGCCTCCAAAGTGAAGTTCCCCGTGCTTGGGTTTTGCATGGTCAGGCCATGGGCTTATTTTTTGAGGACTTACGCAAAACCGCCCTGGCGTCGTTCTTTTGACCAGCCGTACCAGCCGTACCAGCCGTACCAGATGTACTGTCTGCGGAAAAATGCCTGGCCAGGACGGCTTTGTGTAATTAATGATAATAATGGCTTGTTACGCTTTACTGTATTGATTTGTTTGCTATTAAAAATGATTTTTTCTTGCCAATCTCTTCGCATGGCAAAATGCCCCTCCGAGCAGGGGTTACGTCGTGCCGAGCTGCTGGTGGCCCGGACAAAGCCCTGGTCTGCTGCGCCGCAGCAAATGCTTACTCTCCGATGGCAGACGCACAGGCCTCGTCACCGCCCCACCCCTTTGGTTGATAACGTTGATAGCACCTGTGGTGCGAAGGATTGATGGATTGGTTTTGCGCAGGAATTTCAGCAGTTCAGGCCTGGTGCGCTTGCTTGGTGCGTGGGGCCACGGGGATGGGGACGTGCTGGGGGCCGATTTTGCGCAGCGGCTGAGTCCGTGGCTCGGGCCTTTTCATGCCACCGCGCTGCATGCGGCGCACCAGTCGATCAAGGCCATGGGGCAGCACGCCGGGCCAACGCTGTCGGCCAGCACAGCCGCGCTGGAAGAGGAGGTGCAGCGGGTCTACACGGCACTGGCCCGGGGGTTCACGGCGTCCACCGTCACCGCCACTTACAGTCAACGCGCTGACCGCCGTTGGGGCCAGCCCGCCGTGGTGGAGGCCGTCGACGATGCGCAGGCGCAGGCCGACTATGCGCCGCACCACCGGCGCTACCTTGACCAGCAGCACCAGATGGAGGGCAAGATCGAGGCCTTGCGCGGCCATGTGCGGCAGGCCGTGTCACGCGTGTCTGCGCCGCTGCGGCAACTGGCGGCGCTGGATGCGGCCATGGAGCCGGTGCTGGCGGCGCATGAACAAAAACTCTTGTCTACCGTGCCCGCGTTTTTGGAGCAACGCTTTGACACTTTGCGCCAGGCCCACCAGCAACAGCTGCTCGGCTCTGGGCGGGAAGACGAGCCGGCCCGGAACTTGCAACCCACCGGTTGGCTGGCTGTTTTTGGCAGGGATTTACAGGCGCTCTTGCTGGCGGAGCTGAACGTCCGTATGGAGCCGGTCACCGGACTGATGGAAGCACTCAGCAATGATGTCAACACACACACATGAATAACAACAAGCGCTTCTTTATCGCCGCCTTTGTCCTTGGCCTGCTCGCTGTGGCCTGGGTGGGCGCGGGATTTTTGGGCACCAGCTGGCTGGCCTTGGCCATGACGCTGGTGATTGGTGGCGTGTATGCCACGGGCGCCTGGGAG
>JAYVXE010000359.1:0-4009 GCA_043785395.1 Burkholderiaceae bacterium
GTTCGCCCGAGGCCTTGGGGCAACTGCTGGCCAGCGAGACCCAACGCTGGGGCGGCGTCATCACCCGTGCCAATATTCCCCGCCAGTAACGCGGCGGCACCTATATGGCACCTATGCAGCATAGGTGCGGCATAGGTATGCCCAAATGCTCTAACTGCTAGTGCCCGATGGCCCTGGCTTGGGAGGCTGCGGCATCACAAAATCTGAAGATTTGAGCGGATCCTTCCATGGGCCGGTTTTTAGCAACGCACGAGGACGGTATTTCCCTATGAAGACCGAGATCAAAGGCATTTCATCCATGGCCACACGGCAGCTGCTGGCCGAGCTGGTGGCGGCTTACCAACAGCTCGCCGGTGTGCAGGTCAGCATCGAGTCGGTGGGCGGCGTGGACGTTGCCCGGCGGGTGCAGGCTGGCGAGGCGTTCGACTTTGTGGTGCTGGCCTCGGAGGCCATCGACAAACTGGTTGCCACCGGCCATATCGACGCCCACAGCAAGACCGATTTGGTGCATTCAGGTGTGGCCGTGGCCGTTCGGGCCGGCTCCGCACATCCTGACATCGGCTCTGAAGATGCGTTGCGCCGCGCCGTGCAGGCGGCGCGCAGCCTTGGTTACTCCACCGGCCCGAGCGGCGTGGCGTTGGCGCGGCTGTTCGAGCGCTGGGGTATCGCACAGGAGATCAAGGGCCGCATCGTTCAGGCGCCGCCCGGTGTGCCGGTGGGCGCCCTGGTGGCACGTGGCGACGCCGAGCTGGGTTTTCAGCAGCTCAGCGAGTTGATCCACATTGACGGTATTGACGTGCTGGGTCCGCTGCCTGCGGCGGTGCAGATCAGCACCACCTTCACCGCCGGGCTGTGCCCTGGCTCCCAGCAGGCCGCTGCCGTGCGCGGTCTGCTGGACTTTATGGCATCTGCGGCGACTGCCGAGGCCAAACAAGGCCAGGGCATGGAGCCCGCCTGAGCCGCAGGTGGATGAATACCCTTAGGACTTACGCAAAGCGACTCCATGCAAGGCACCCCGACGCAGACAGTACGGGCGTACGGCCAGGAGGGGCAACGCCGCTGGGGACGTTTTGCGCAAGTCCTAACCCTGCAAAAAACGGCCCGGTGGCGCACTGAGCCGCGCACCCCCCCATCCCCATCCCCATCCCCAGTCACCGCACCTTCAGACAAGGAGACACACCATGATCATCGACTGCCACGGCCACTACACCACCGCGCCGAAGGCGCTGGAAAACTGGCGCAACCAGCAAATTGCGGGCATCCAAGACCCGGCCCTGAGGCCCAAAGTGGCCGACCTGAAAATCAGCGACGACGAGCTGATCGAGAGCATCGAATCGAACCAGCTGCGCCTGATGAAGGAGCGCGGCAGCGACCTGACCATCTTCAGCCCGCGTGCCAGTTTCATGGCCCACCACATCGGCGACTTCAATGTCTCCAGCACCTGGGCGGCAATTTGCAACGAGCTGTGTTACCGCGTGAGCCAGCTCTTTCCCGACCACTTCATTCCCGCTGCGATGCTGCCGCAAAGCCCCGGCGTCGACCCCGCGACATGTATCCCCGAGCTGGAAAAATGCGTGAAGGAATATGGCAACGTCGGCATCAACCTGAACCCCGACCCCAGCGGCGGCCACTGGACATCGCCGCCCTTGAGCGACAAACACTGGTACCCGATTTACGAGAAGATGGTGGAGTACGACATCCCCGCCATGGTTCACGTCAGCACCAGCTGCAACGCGTGTTTCCACACCACCGGCGCGCACTACCTGAACGCCGACACCACCGCCTTCATGCAGTGCCTGACCAGCGACCTGTTCAAGGACTTTCCCACGCTGCGCTTTTTGATTCCGCACGGCGGCGGTGCTGTGCCTTACCACTGGGGGCGCTTTCGGGGCCTGGCACAAGAGCTGAAGAAGCCACTGCTGGAAGAGCATCTGCTGCACAACATCTTCTTTGACACCTGCGTCTACCACCAGCCCGGCATTGATCTGCTGAACACGGTGATTCCGGTGAAAAACGTACTTTTTGCGTCTGAAATGATTGGTGCCGTGCGCGGCATCGACCCGCAGACCGGCCATTGCTACGACGACACCAAACGCTACATCGAGGCCAGCAAAATCCTCAGCGCCGCCGACCGCCACCAGATCTACGAGGGCAATGCCCGCCGTGTGTTCCCGCGCCTTGACGCCGCCCTCAAATCCAAAGGAGTCTGACCATGTATGAACTAGGCGTTGTGTACCGCAACATCAGCCGCGCCGACCGCGCTGCCGCCGACGGCCTGGCCGCTTTGGGCTCGGCCACCGTCCACGAGGCCATGGGCCGCGTAGGCCTGCTCAAGCCCTACATGCGCCCGATCCAGACGGGGGTGCAGGTGTCTGGCACGGCCATCACCGTGTTGCTGCAACCAGGCGACAACTGGATGATGCACGTGGCCGCAGAGCAGATCCAGCCCGGCGACATCGTCGTGGCAGCGGTCACCGCCGACTGCAGCGACGGCTACTTCGGCGACCTGCTGGCCACCAGTTTCCAGGCGCGTGGCGCGCGCGCTCTCATCATCGACGCCGGTGTGCGCGACGTGAAAACACTCAAGGAGATGAACTTTCCCGTTTGGAGCAAAGCCATCTCCAGCAAAGGCACGATCAAGGCCACGCTGGGCTCGGTGAACATTCCCGTGGTGTGTGCCGGCATGCTGGTCACGCCCGGCGATGTGCTGGTTGCCGACGACGACGGTGTGGTGTGTGTGCCCGCAGCACTCGCCGCCAAAACGCTGGAGGCCGCGATCAAACGCGAAAGCTTCGAAGGCGAGAAGCGCGACAAATTAGCCTCGGGCATCTTGGGCCTGGACATGTACAAAATGCGCGAGCCGTTGGCGAGGGCGGGTTTGCGTTATATCGGGTGATATTTATAAGAAATAGGCACTTTACGCATATGTGACGTGCGGTAGTAGCTATCATTTTAATTTTCAACGGCTTTTCAACTGACAAAGAGACAACACCATGCCATCCATTTTCCAATCCCTTTCCCGCCGTGCCAATCTTGCGCTGGGCCTGGCCACACTGGCCACGCTGGCCACATCCACCTTGCCAGGCATTGCCGGCGCGCAGGACTTTCCCACCAGGCCGGTGCGCATCATCACGCCGTTCCCGGTCGGTGGTGGCCCCGACGGGGTGGCGCGCCTAGTGGCCGACAAACTCTCGCGCAGCTGGGGCCAGCCGGTGGTGGTGGAAAACCGCCCCGGCGGCAACGGCTTTATCGCCATCGACGCCTGGAAGCGTGGCGCCAAAGACGGCAGCGACATCCTGATCGCCGACAACGTGCATTTGGCCGCCTACCCCAGCCTGTTCAAGAAGCTGCCTTACGACCCGGTCAAAGATTTCGACGTGCTGCTGCCGCTGTTCAAGACCTACTTCTTCTTCACCGTACCCACCAACAGCAAGTACAAAACCGTGGCCGACCTGATCGCCGACGCCAAGGCCAACCCGGGCAAGCTGAACTACGGCTCCTGGTCGGTGGGCAACCCGGTGCACCTGGGCTCGGAGCTGTTCGAGTCGGTCACCGGCACCCAGATGGAGCATGTGATCTACAAGGAAACCACCCAGCTCTACACCTCGGTTGCCACTGGTGAATTGGCGTTTGCGCTCGGCACGGCGGCCACCGCCGGCCCCATGTACCGTGCTGGCAAGCTGCGCCTGCTGGCGTCGGCCTCGCCCACCCGCACCGGTGCCTACCCTGACGTGCCCACCGTGGGCGAGTCGGGTGGCCCCAAGGGCTTTGAGGTGATCGGCTGGAACGCCGTCGTCGTGCCGCCCGGCCTGCCAACAGCCAGCGCCGACAAAATCCGCCGCGACATCGACAAGGCGCTGACCGAAGCCGATGTGCTGGAAAAATTCAAGAGTTTTGGCTATGAGCCCTTCCCCATCACACGCCCGCAGTTTGCGCAGTTCGTCAAGGACGAGTCCCAGCGTTTTGCCGACGTGATCAAGACGGCTGACGTGTCTCTCGATTGAGCAGG
>JAYVXE010000360.1:0-4009 GCA_043785395.1 Burkholderiaceae bacterium
TGGTGAACTTAGACCACCCCCGTAGCGCCTGCGGCGCTCCCCCCTCAAGGGGGCGCACCCAGTGGCCTGGCAGAGCCAGATCCACGGGTGCACTGGAAGGCGGCGCGCTCGTCTCGCGGCGCGGTGAACTTAGACCACCCCTGTCGCGCCTTGCGGCGTGCTCACTTCGTGCTTTGGTTTCATCGTTCGGGGTGCATGACAGTTAAGGCCCGGTCTGTTGGCTGTGTGCACCAGCTTGTAGCGCGGCCAGTTCCTGCGCGCTAAAACCTGCTGCCAGCCGCGCCGCCAGATTGAACGGGCCGCGCAGGCGCGGTGCTTGGTACTGTTGCGCCAATGCGGCGTAGGTCGGCACGGGCTCCAGGCTGCGTTGTGCGCACAACCAGCCGTACCAATGGTTGCCAATGCGCACGTGGCCGATCTCGTCGTCCAGAATACGCGCCAAAATCGCCGCCCCCGCCAAGTCGCCCACCGCCAGCAGTTTGTCGCGCACGCCCGGTGATGCGTCCAGGCCGCGTGCCTCCAGCGTGCGTGGCACCAGCGCCATGCGCGCCAGCACATCATGCTGGGTGCGCTCGGCCATGTCCCACAAAGCCTGGTGGGCGTCAAAGTCACCGTAGCGGTAGCCCAGGCTGTGCAAATGGTCGCGCAGCAGCTCGAAGTGCAAGGCCTCTTCTTGCATCACCCTTGTCCAATCGCGGTAGTAGGCATCCGGCAGCCCGGCAAAGCGCCAAACCGCGTCGGCCGCCAAATCAATCGCATTGAGCTCGATATGCGCCAGCGCGTGCAAGAGCGCGGCGCGGCCTGCGGGCGTCGTCAGTGCGCCTTGCTTGTGGCGCAGCTGCACGACCAGCCGTGGCAGGGCCGGGCGACCCGGCAAGCCGGGCGGCGCCGCCAGCGCCAGCGCCGCACCCGTGTTCTCCGTGGCCAGCGAGACGGCACGCGCCATGCGCGCCTTGCGGTCGGGGTCGGGCTGGCGCAGCACCTCCAGCGCCTGCTGCCGCAGCGAGGTGGAGCGGTCGGTGGGTGGATCGGCGAATGGGCCGAATGAAGAAGCAGAAGATGCAGATGGCACAGGCAGCATGGCAAAAAAAGGATGGCAAGGAGGGGCACCAACCCAGCGCGGCTGGGCTGGGCTGGGCGCTTGTGGCAAAAAGCGCCGCTGGGTTTGTGCGCAAGCCGTGAAAAAAAAATCGGGCCAGCGCCGATCTTAGGGCGCAGCCTTCAGCCCCGGCAACGCGGGCTGGCGGCTTGGCAGCGGTGGGGCCAGCAAACGGTAGACGCGCTCTTTGAAGTCAGCCGGAAAAGTCCAGTAGCGCGCACCGGCCTTGGTGTCTTGCGACTCCAAGCCCCGGTGCACCGGCTCTACGTTGAGTAAAAACTGCGCCAGCATATCGCCACTGACCCAAGGGTCTTGGTACCAAAACGCATGCGAGCGCTGTGGCAAGTTGGGAATGTCGTTGGGATCGACCTTGATCAGATCGAAGCTCAGCTTTTGCGAGGCGTCGACCAAAAAGTCGGATTGATCGGCATCCAGCTCGCTCAAATCCGGCCTCCCCGCGCGCGAGGCACGCCCCACAATGGCGGCCAGGCGCAGCACCGAGTCGTTCATGTTGGCGGCGATGCTGACGCGCTGCGTCAGGTCGATGTAGCTGCCAAGCTCGTCCACAAAGCGGCGGGTGTCGATGTCCGGCGCGGCAAAATAAATTTGCCCCAGGCGCAGCCGCGCCCGCAAGTCCGCACGCGACTCGCCCGCTCGCCCCAGGCCGAGCTGGGCCAGCCCAGGGCTGCTGACCTGCGCCCCGGCGCTATAGGCCAGCACGTCGATCTTGGTCGCCGTGGTGTTCTCGGCCAGCAACTCCAGCAGCCGCGCAAACGGCGCCACACTGGCCCGCGCATTGCCAACATCGGTCAGGTAGCGCAGCAGCGATCCGGCCGACGGCCACATGAACGCCAGCACGACCATGCGCCGCCCGGTGAAATGGCGAAACTGCGCGGCCTGCGCCGCCGCCCTGGGCACGGTGTTGTTCGAGCCGTGCACGTAGACCAGCAGCTCACTGTTCGCGCTGGCCGCCAGCGCTTGGTTGACCAACGCGAAGAAAGCCTGTGCCTCGGCGCTTGCGCCCACGCTGTCGTTGGCCCGCAGCAAGGCCATCGCTTGCAGCCGCTCCAGGTGCACGATCGGGCGTTGGCCCGGATCGTCGCTGGTTGACAGCCGGTGCAGCGTCTCCCAGTCCAGCGCCTCATCGCCCACCCGCACATGCGCAATGCCCAGGCGCACATCGTCCGACGGTAAAATTGTGAACAGCGGCTCACCGCTGTCGGTCAGCGGCAAGCGGTTGGTCGCATACAGCACCGGCACCTCGGTACTCTGGGGCCGACCGGTCTGAAACGGGTCCAGCTCGGTGCTGGCAAAGCCCACCGGCGTCGGCATCAGTCGCACCGGCGACTGGCAGCCACCGAGCCACAGTGCGCCCGCCAGCAGCCCACACAACAACATGCTGCGGCGCGCGCAGGCGCTGGACAGGGGAAAAAATAATCGCATGCAAGTCTCCGGCAAGGTTGCGGGCGCGCTGCGTCAGGCCGGTGCCGCAGCCAGCAGGCGCAGTGCCCACAGCCCGTACAACGCGTCTGCGTGGCCACAGGCCGACCCAACGGAGCCGTCCCATGCCCATCGACGCCGGCACAAAGCCCTCCAAAAATCACCTAGAATCCTACATATGCGCACAATAAATTACTCTTCTACACTATCTTTGTATTTTTTTAATTATTGGTGTACGAAGGGCTTTCCAACCCGCGCCCCGCGCCTCCTGTTGCATGCCCCAGGCATGGCGCACAACGCAGCCGCGCTCGCCTGATGCGGCACTTGACACGCTGGGCACTGGGCGCCTTGGTACTGACCGTACTGGCCGTACTGGCTACGGGCTTGGCGCGCGCCCTGACAGCGCGCCAGCAACAACAGCAAACAGCCCTGCCCGCCGCACACAACGACTCCGCCCAGATCGACATCAGCGCAGAAGATTTGGTGCAAGTGCAAAACCAGCAGCTGGTGCTTGGTGTTCCGCTGTCGGGCACGCTCAAGGCCAGCCATAGCGCCATGCTCAAAGCCCGGATTCCGGGCCAGTTGCAAGGACTGACGCTGCGCACGGGTGACCCAGTGCGGGCCGGGCAATTGGTGGCCAACATCGATGCGCGCGAGTACCAAGCGCGCCTGCGCCAGGCGCAGGAGCTGGCCGACGCGTCGCAGGCCCAGGCCGAGATTGCCCAGCGCCATGTTGACAACAACCAGGCGCTGGTCGGACAGGGTTTCATCTCGCAAACCGCACTCGACAGCTCGCAGGCCAACCTCAGCGCCGCCCAAGCCACCTACCGGGCGAACCAGGCGGCGGTCGACATCAGCCGTCAAGCGCTGGCCGACACATCGCTGTACAGCCCCATCGACGGCCACGTCGCCCAGCGCCTGGCGCAGCCGGGTGAGCGCATTGGCGTCGAAGGCAGGGTCTTGGAAGTTGTCGATTTGCGCCACATGGAGATGGAGGCGGTGCTGGCCGCCAGCGATGCACTGAGCGTGCGCGTGGGCCAGCGCGCCAGCTTGCAGATTGAGGGCCAGCCCGAGCGCATCCAAGCCCAAATTGTGCGCATCAGCCCGAGCACCCAGACTGGCAGCCGCAGCATCTTGGCCTATTTGGCGCTGGCCAATCCAGGCGGCCTGCGCAGCGGCATGTTCGCCCAAGGCCGGATCGACACCGGCGCCCAGCAAGTCCTGGCCGTGCCCCTGGATGCTGTGCGCACCGACAAGCCGGCCCCCTATCTCCAGGTGCTGGAGCAGGGTCGGCTCCAGCATATGCCGGTCACCCTGGGCGTGCGCGGTGAGGTTGACGGCCAAACCATGGTCGCCATCAGCGGCCTGGCCGAGCAGGTCTGGGTTTTGCGCGGCCATGTGGGTAGCTTGCGCGCCGGCACACGGGTACAACAAACTGCTGCGACTGCGACTGCGACGGCGGCTGCGTCA
>JAYVXE010000361.1:0-4000 GCA_043785395.1 Burkholderiaceae bacterium
GCCTAGGAGCCTGTCGGACTTGGGGAAGCGCCGGCTGCAAATCGACCGCAGCGGTCCATTTTTGGCTTCGCCGCTCTTCGAGAACACCGTATTTTTGACCCATCGCGGGGCTATGGGCCTGCAAATCCGGCAAAAACTGTCCTCGCTGGGGCCGATTTTCGCTGCTCGACGCCCAAGTCCGACAGGCTCCTAGCCAGGACAATTTTGCGCAAGTCCTGAAGGTGGTGCGGTGATGCTGGATGCGGCGCAACTGCGCCAGCGCTCGCTCGGGCGACAGTTCCGTATCACTTGCGTGCAGGCGGGTGCGCATCACCCGGTACAGGATCAGCGCCATGAAACACGATGGCCAGATCCTGATCGACCAGCGGGCGCAGCAAGCCCGCCAGCACCGCCTCGACTTCTTCATGGCGGGTGGGAATTTTGGGTCACGGAGGCACTCTCTCATCGGCCGCTCGCCACTGCGCCAACAGCACCGTCCTGCGCGCCTGCACAGCGGCCAGGTTGCGTGCCTTGACGTGGCCGTAGCCACGGATTTGCGTGGGCAGGTTGGCGATTTCCAGCGCCGCGCTGTGCTTGTCGGGCGTGAGGCTGCGTAGTAGCTCTTCGATATCGGCCCGGTACGCGCTGATCAGCGCGCGTTCGCTGCGGCGTTCAGTGCTGTAGCCGAAGATATCCAAGGCACTGCCGCGCAGGCCTTTGAGCCGCGCCAGTAGCCAAAAACCATGCTTTATCCAGGGGCCGAATTTCTGTTTTTGCAGCTCGCCCTTGGCGTTTTTCCGTGCCAGCAGCGGCGGAGCGAGGTGGTAGTGCAAGCGGTAATCACCCTCAAACTGGGCCTTGATGTGCGCCAAAAAGCTGTGATCGGTGTGCAGCCGCGCCACTTCGTACTCATCCTTGTAGGCCATCAACTGGAACAGGCTGCGCGCCACGGCTTCGGTCAGGCTGGTTTTACCCAGGCGACCAATCTTGCGCACATCAGCGTCTTGGCCAGGATCCGCGCCCTTGGTGGCAGCCGCCTCGGCTTGCTGCACTTGGGCAACGAAGGCACTGTATTGATCGGCGTAGGCTGCGTTTTGGTAGCTTTTAAGGAAGTCTGCGCGCTGCGCAATCTGCTGCGCGAGGCTGCTGCGCGGCTGAAAATGGACGGTCTGTGCCGGACTGAGCCGCTGCGCCAGCGCCGCCGGCTCATGCGCAGCGCGGCGACCCCACTCGAAAGCGGCCAGGTTTTGGGCGACGGCGGCGTGGTTGAGCGTCATCGCCTGTACCAAGGACGCGTGCGCCAAAGGCAGCCAGCCGCGTTGCCAGGCATAGCCGAGCAGCATCGGGTTGGCGTAGAGGCTGTCGCCCATCAAGGCCAGGGCGGCGGCATCGGCGTCGAAGCTGCCGAGCTGCTGCGCGCCCACGCACTGGGCGATTTGCGCCGCACAAGCGTCTTGCGGGTTGGCCCATTGGGCGTTGTGCACAAAGGCAGCACTTGGCGTGCTGTGGCTGTTGAGTGCGACCCGGGTGCGCCCAGCCTGCATCCGCGCCAGGGTTTCGGGGTGCACCGCCACCAGCGGGTCGGCGGCCAAGATCAGGTCGGCGGCGGCGGTGCCAACACGGGTGGTGCGGATGCTGTCTTGGTGCTGGCTGATGAGCACATGGCTCCAGGTGGAGCCGCCTTTTTGCGCCAACCCTGCGGCATCTTGCGTGACGATGCCTTTGCCCTCGATATGCGCGGCCATGCCCAGCAGTTGACCGACGGTGATGACGCCCGTGCCACCAACCCCGGCCACCACGACGCCCCAGACCTGGTCGGCCCCCAACACCGGTAACGTCGGGGCCGGCAGGGCTTCAAGGGCCGCGACCGCAGCCGCAGCGGCCTGAGGGATTTTCTTCAGTTGCCCGCCCTCGACCGTGACGAAGCTTGGGCAAAAGCCTTTGAGGCAGCTCACATCCTTGTTGCAACTGCTTTGGTTGATGCTGCGTTTGCGCCCGAATGGGGTCTCTAGCGGCTCGATGCTCAGGCAGTTGCTTTGCACGCTGCAGTCCCCGCAGCCCTCGCACACCAGGGGGTTGATCAACACCCGCAGCGCGGGCTCAGGCGCGGTGCCGCGTTTGCGGCGGCGGCGTTTTTCGGTGGCGCAGGTTTGGTCGTAAATAATGGCGCTGGTGCCTTTGATGGTGCGAAATTCACGCTGCACAGCATCGAGCTGGTCGCGGTGGTAGATCTGCACCTTCTCGCCAGGCACGTGCACGCCGTGGTATTTCTCGGGCTCGTCGGTGACGATGACCACTTTGGCCGTTCCCTCGGCGTGCAGGCTTTCGGCAATTTGCAGCACCGAATGGCCCTCGGGGCGCTCGCCCACCGGCTGGCCACCCGTCATGGCGACGGCGTCGTTGTAGAGGATTTTGTAGGTGATGTTGACACCTGCGGCAATGCTTTGGCGAATCGCCAGCAGCCCGCTGTGAAAGTAGGTGCCATCGCCCAGGTTGGCAAAAATATGCGGCTCGGTGGTGAACGCTTGCTGCCCGACCCAGGGCACGCCTTCGCCGCCCATCTGGGTGAAGCCGATGGTGGCGCGGTCCATCCAGGTCGCCATGAAATGGCAGCCAATGCCGCCCATGGCACGCGAGCCCTCGGGCACCACGGTGCTGGTGTTGTGCGGGCAGCCCGAGCAAAACCAAGGTGGGCGCTCGGCCCCCGACACGCTGGACTGTTGCTGCAAGGCGCGTTGGTGGGCGTCGAGTAGCGCCAAGTGGGCGCTGATGCGCGCTTGCACGGCGCTGCCGGCCTGTGCGAGCAGACCGGTTTTGGCCAGTCGTTGGACGATGGCGCGGGCGATCAGGCTGGGGTTGAGGTCGGCGTTGGCGCGCAACAAGGTGTGTGCACTCGGATTGGGCATCGACCACTCGCCGCCCGAATAGCCTTCAGCAGCATGGACTTCGCCTTCATCAAACTTGCCCACGACGTTGGGGCGCACATCGGCGCGCCAGTTGTAGAGCTCCTCCTTCAGCTGGTACTCGATGATTTGGCGTTTTTCTTCGACCACCAAAATCTCTTGCAAGCCGGTGGCGAAGGCGCGTGTCAACTGTGACTCCAAGGGCCAAACGACGCCCACCTTGTGCAGCCGGATGCCAAGCTGACGGCAGGCGGCGTCGTCCAGCCCGAGGTCGAGCAGCGCTTGGCGGGTGTCGTTAAAGGCCTTGCCGCTGGCCATGATGCCGAGGCGGTCATGCGGGCCTTCGATGGCGTTGTAGTTGAGCCGGTTGGCACGGATGTAGGCCAGCGCGGCGTACCACTTGTAGTCCATCAGGCGTGCCTCTTGCACCAGTGCATGGTCGGGCCAGCGGATGTGCAGGCCGCCGGGCGGCATCGCAAAATCGTCTGGGATGATGGTCTGAACCCGTTCGGGGTCGACCATGACGCGGGCGCTGGACTCGACGATTTCTTGGATCGTCTTCATCCCCGACCAAACCCCGGCAAAGCGACTCAGCGCAAAGGCGTGGATACCGAGGTCTAGGATTTCTTGCACATTGGCCGGAAAAAACACTGGCGTGCCGCAGGCTTTAAAGATGTGGTCGCTCTGGTGCGCAGCCGTACTGCTCTTGGCAACATGGTCGTCACCGGCCACCGCAATCACGCCGCCCAAGGCAGTGGTGCCGGCCATATTGGCGTGTTTGAAGACATCCGCGCAACGGTCAACGCCTGGCCCCTTGCCATACCAAATGCCAAAAACGCCGTCGAACTTCTGACTCCCCGACGGCGCAAAGCCAAGCTGCTGCGTACCCCATAGCGCGGTCGCCGCCAACTCTTCATTGACACCGGGCTGAAACACGATTTCGTGCGCCTTCAAGTAGGCACTGGCCTTCCACAAGGCCTGGTCGTAGCCGCCCAGGGGCGAGCCTCGGTAGCCACTGATAAAACCCGCCGTATTGTGCCCCTGGCGCAGGTCGCGCAGGCGTTGCAACATCGGCAGCTTGACCAGGGCGTGCACGCCCGACATGAAGACCTGCCCGT
>JAYVXE010000362.1:0-3996 GCA_043785395.1 Burkholderiaceae bacterium
GCCCCTATCGTTTGGCTCAACTGATTTTTGGCTTGGCCAATATGATAATCGCCCTGGGAATACGCAACCAGAATGACTTTTTGCCCAAGACCGATGGAGCGCTTGTACATGCTCACCTGCTCGTCGAGGTCACCGGGCGTTAACTGCGCCAGCACCTGCGCAGAATCTTTGTACCAGTTGGTAAACCACGTCGGCGCGTCCGCACCACCGTTCATCCAGGCCATGTACTGGCTTGAAAACACGGGAGCCTGGGCTTGCTTCTGTGCCTGCTCCAGGCCTGTCCAAAAATCAGCGAGTTTGTTGTGGACCAAATCAAAGCGGGTCTTCTGGCCCAAATAAGCGTCGTTCGCGTCACTGCCCAAGGACTGCAGCGCACGCTCGCCCGCCTCACGCGACATATGGGCACCTGTGCCCAGAAATACCGCATTCGTCTGCGTTGGTTGCGCCGCTGCACAGCTGTCTGCCGCCTGCGCCCACTGGCTGAACAGCAAAACCAGTCCTGAAAAAATAATTTTTAACATACTTATCCCCTTAATCGCAGACGGGCTCGACAGCTTGCGCAAACACCATGCCAGCGGCCAATCCTTCGGCCTTCCAATAGGCCTGAAAACGCTCTTGGGTATTGGCGGTCAAGGCTTCAACGTCTTTGGAGAGTTGCATCCAGACGGCAGCCTCAGGGATCGACTTGGTCGCACAAGCCCCGGCGCGCCTTATTTCATTGCCTGCAATACGTGCTTGCCCGCGCGTCGTTGCCTCCATCGACTTTTGCAAAGTCCGGGCTTTTTGTTCTGCGGCTTTTTTCATGGCCGGCGTGGCTGCGTATTTGCCCGCAATCAAGCCGTCAATATCGTCACGGATACCGTTGCTGTTGCCATCCACACCCTTGAGGCCGGCCGTCATGTCTTCGTTGGCAACAATCGCACCGCCGGGCACTGTTGCGCCGCCACCTCCCGTGGTTGGCGGTGGCGGCGCAGCATCGCCCCCACCATCCCCGCCCCCCGAGCAGGCACTTAAGACGCCGCTAAAAATACACGCTAATAACAAAGCCTTCTTCATGCTTAATCCTTTTTTGAAAAAAAATCACACATCGATCGTGGTAATTCTGCGAATCAGGTAAATCCCCATCAGCTCTAAAAACCCCAATACCACCAGCGTTGCCCAGCCAATCTGGCTTTTCCACAGCAAGGCCATCGCATCGGGCTCCATCTTGTTCAAAATCAGCATCAACACCACCGGCAAGCCACCCACCACCCAGGCCTGGAGCTTGCCTTGGGCGGTCAGCGCGTCGATCTTTCCCTCCATTTGCAAGCGGCTGCGGATGGTGTTCGATGTGCGGTCCAAGGTCTCGGCCAAGCCGCCCCCGGTCTCGCTGGCAATGCGCATTGCCGAGACCACCAGCACGGTGGTATCGGTTGGCATGCGCCGCCCCAGGTTGCCCAGGCTTTGCTCAAGGGTCACACCCAGGCGCTGTTCACGCAGCATCAGGGAGAACTCTTGGCTCAGCGGCGCTGGCGCTTCTGCCACCAATTGCTGAATCGCCGAGCTCAGGCTGGCACCGGCGCGCAGGCTGCCGCAGAGCATCATCAAGGCGTCGGGCAGCTGCTCCTCAAATTGGTGCATGCGCCGTTTGCGCATCGCTGCATACAGCCAGCGCGGCAGCAAGGCCAGTGCGAAAAATACCGGCAGCGCCAGCATCCATTTCCCCGTCAGGGCCCACACCGCGATAGCGCCCAAAGCCATCACCGCAAGGTTGGCGGCAAAGAGTTTTTTCGGGTCGATGAACAGAAAAAATTCTTTCGCCTGAAACTGGGTCCGCTCCGTAAACTGGGCCCGGTAGCGGGCCATGGTGACGGTGCCAATATCGATAGCAAACCAGGCCAACAGCGCCGCCGAAATAGCGATCACACAGGTGATGAGAATCAGAACGACGTCAGAGTTCATAGCGAAGACTGCGACGGATCCAAGAAATCTTGCGCCTCGTTGTGCTGCAGATTTGACTTGAAGATACCCATGTCCAGCTCGTTACCGGTGGCGCGTAATTCCTCGTAAAACGAAGGCACGATGCCGCAACCGGTAAAGTCCCCCAGAACTTTGCCGACACGCCCTTCTTCGTCTTTGCCATAGCCCCGGCTGGCAAATTTGAACAACTCTTGGAGCTGAACCTTGCCCGACTCCATACCGGTCAGCTCGGTAATGCTGGTGACTTTGCGGCTACCGCAGGCAAATCGGGTTTGCTGCACCACCACATCCACCGCCGAGGCAATTTGCTCTCGAATCGCAAGCAGGGGTAAATCCATGCCCGCCATCAATACCATGGTTTCTAGCCGGGCCAAGCCATCGCGTGGTGTATTGGCGTGCAAGGTCGTGAGCGAGCCCTCGTGGCCGGTGTTCATCGCCTGCAACATGTCCAGCGCCTCGGCGCCACGGCATTCGCCCACCACAATCCGGTCGGGACGCATGCGCAAGGTGTTTTTCACCAGTTCACGGATTTGAACCCCACCCTTGCCTTCGACGTTGGGAGGGCGTGACTCCAGGCTTATTAAATGCGCGTGGTTGAGTTTGAGCTCGGCAGAATCTTCTACCGTGATAATGCGCTCTCCGAGGGGAATAAAATTGGAAAGAATATTCAGCAGCGTGGTTTTCCCCGAGCCGGTACCACCTGAGACAATAATATTTTTACGGGCGACAACGCAGACCTCCAGAAATTCGGCCATCGCCGGACTGATGGCGCCAAACTCCACCAAATCCTGGGCCGTGAGTTTGCGTTTGGCAAACTTGCGAATCGTCAGGCACGGCCCTTTGAGCGCCAGCGGCGGAATAATGGCGTTGACGCGCGATCCGTCTTTGAGCCGTGCATCCACCATCGGCGAAGACTCATCAATGCGCCGCCCCAGTGGCGCCACAATCCGCTCAATCACCCCCATCACCGCAATATCCCCGGTAAAGGTCAAAGGGTAGCGCAGCAAACGGCCAGCACGCTCAATGTAGATTTCATCAAAACGGTTGACCATGATTTCGCTCACACTGTCATCGTCGAGCAATTCTTCTAGTGGCCCCAGGCCAATCGCCTCGTCCAGCACCTGCTTGGCCTGCGTTCTTCAGTTCACCGTACATGCTGGACTCCTTCAGGTTTGGACTCGGATCGGGTTGGATGGCCCAGCTACAGGGCTGGGTTTTCATGGATTTTTTACAACAGCAACCAATTGATTCAAATTGCAAAAGCCGAACTTTAGCAGAAAGTGCGTAAAACTCCATTTTTTTGCGAAAATTTTTTGCGGTATTGTTGCCCATTGACCCACAAAGCGGCAGGCAAAACAAGGACGAAGCTTTTTTGCAGCAGCCCCATCGTTAGGCCATGACAGAGGAGAAAACTTGCCAGAGACGGCTGGCCTGGTCTAAAAATCATCTCCGGGCCGGATGGCCAGCCCCCTAGGAAGCGCTATCAAAAAGCGTAAGCACAGGCCTTAGTAGCCAGACGGCATCCACTCGCAATGTGTGGATCCATATTGAATTTCTGTCACTAATTTACACTTATTGTAATAATTTAACATTATTGCTTAACACCTCAACCCAGGCCCCGCGCTAGCCCGCCCCATGCCTGACCCAGGACTTTTTGGAAAAAATCCCGGGGTTGAAATTTGATAGGACTTACGCAAAGCGGCACCAGCAAGGCACCCCGACGCAGACAGTACTGGCGTACGGCCAGGAGGGGAAACGCCGCTGGGGACGTTTTGCGTAAGTCCTAATACTTAGGACTTACGCAAAATTGTCCTGGCTAGGCATTTTTCCGCAGACAGTACATCCCCAGTACGGCAAGGAAAAAGAACGACGCCAGGGCGGTTTTGCGTAAGTCCTAATACTTATGCTTATGCCCTCAAGGGGGCAGCGCCGCAGATGCCGGGGGTGAGCCAAGTCCACCACAGCACGAAACGAGCGCGCCCCTTCCAGTGCACCCGTGGATCTGGCTCTGCCAGGCCACTGGGTGCGCCCCCTTGA
>JAYVXE010000363.1:0-12566 GCA_043785395.1 Burkholderiaceae bacterium
GATAGCTTTTGGCCATCTAACCACAATCATTGCAAATAGAAAGCGACATGATATCCAATGAAATAATGCGCAAGCCGCTATTAAATTGGGTAGCACCTCGGGTGGAAGCCTTGACCAGACCTTGTAGCGCAGACTGCAGACCCGTTGCAGCCCAGGGAAAGGCCGGTCGCCCGCGCGCAGCGGAGGCGGCTGCTTCAGTGCCTTCAGCGTCCGATCTCGGGCGGCGTGCGCAGGCGCTCCACCACCACGCCTTGCTTCAGGTGCGACTCCACGATTTCATCGATATCGCTGGCGTCGACATAGGTGTACCAAACCGCCTCTGGATAGACCACGGCCACCGGCCCACCGGCGCAGCGATCGAGGCAACCGGCCTTGTTCACCCGGACTTGGCCGGGGCCTGACAGACCGGCCTCTTTCACCAGCGCCTTGCAGCGCTCAAAACCGGCCTGCGCATCTTGCCGAGCGCAGCAGGCTTCCTCGCCCCGGCGTTCGTTGATGCAGAAAAATATGTGGCGCTGGTAGTAGGAGGCGGGCGCATTGGGGCTGGTGTGGGCGTCGGTCATGGCCCGGATTTTAGGGCAGGGCCTGCGCCCACATTCCCGGCCATGCGCTACCTATGGTGTTCGTGCTTGTTGAAAAGCGCTATCTGTGGCTTGGTTTGGTTTGGCACCAGCACCAGGCTTGGTTGCAGGCTGCGCCAAACGCAGGACAACGTACAAAAGCACAGCATACGGCCACAGCCAGCCCAGCCACTGGGCCAAACCATGGAAGCGGATAAAACGGCCCTGCTCCCAGGTCTGCAAAGTCTGGGCAAAGTACACGCTGGTGGAGGCCTGGTTCAGCACCCCCAGGTGCAAGGCCAAGACCAATAAGAGCAGCGCCGCACAAGCCCGGCGCGGCACCCAGAGCAAGGCCAGCCCGAGCACCCCAGCCGCCCACAGTCCGGCCCGTACCGGCAGCGCCAACCACTCCCAGGCGTGCGCCGGCCCGTAGCTCAGCGCCGCCGACAACGCTGTCGCCGCAACACCGAGCGCACCCAGCAGCAGCAGCATCACGGCCCGCTGCAAGGTTGGGCGGACGATGCAAAACGCCAGCAAACACGGCACCAGCAGGCCGAGCATGACGCACAGCAGCGCCAGCGTCGGCACCAGCGGTTGCAGCTCAATTTCGCGCAGCGGCAACCACTCTAAAAACGGTGTCTCTAGCAGCAGCACGCCCGCCGCCAGCTCCAGCCGCTCCAGCACCTGGCCCAGCCCAAACGGCAGCGCAGTTGGAAACAGCAGCGCAAACGGCCACAACACCAGCAAGGCCAGCGCACCACGCGCATCGGGCACAAACCAGCGCTCCCGAAACCGGCTCCAGCGGTCGATCAGGCCCAGCCTTTGCAGCAGCCAAGCGAGCCCGGCGCCCAGCCCGCCGCCAAGCGCGTTCAAGGCGAAATCCACATTCGACGGCACCCGCATCGGCAAAAAACCTTGCGCCGTCTCCAGCGCCAGTGACAAGGCCGCCGTCCCCAAAATCGCCCACAGCACCGGGCTTCGCGTCTGGCCTGCGCGCAGCAGGCTGAGTGCGAGCAAAAAGCCCATCGGCACATAGCCGGCGACGTTGACAGCGATGTCAAAACCGGTCCAATACTTCGGCCAGGCGGCGGCCATGAAGGCCAGCGCTGCAATGCCCTGGTCACGCCAATCGGTAAACGGGTAAAGGCTGGCATAGACAATCAGCGCCGCGTAGACCAGCGCCAACGGCCAAGCAGAGGTCTTGTGCATGCGCTAGGGCCGGGCGGCTTAAAACGGCTTGACCACCACCAGCACCACAATCAGCAGCAGCAGCAGCACCGGCAGCTCGTTGAACCAGCGAAACCAACGCTGGCTGCGCTGGTTGCGGCCCTGCACAAATTTGCGCAACAACAGGCTGCACGCATGGTGGTAGCCCAGCACCAGCACCACCAAGGTCAGCTTGGCGTGCATCCAGCCCTGGCCGGGCCCACGGCCAATGCCGTAGCCCCACCACAGCCACAGGCCCAGGCCCAGGGCGGGTACCGCCAGCAGCGTCGTAAAACGCAGCAAGCGCTGCGCCATGCCGAGCAGGCGCGCGCGCTCGGGTTCTGCGGCACTCGCCATTGGTGTTAGCTGTGTCAGCGGTGGCAACTGCGCCAAATTGACAAAAATGCGCGGCAGATAAAACAAGCCGGCAAACCAGCTGGTGACGAAAACGATGTGAAGTGATTTGATCCAAAGCATGCTGCCAAGTCTAGGCTGACTCGGCGCCCAAAGCGGGCCGCCGGCGGCAAAAAATTCTCCCCCAGCGCGATCAGGCACAATTTTCACCATGAGCACCTCCACCTCCACCTCCTTGCCCGCGCCCTTCCCCGCCAGCCGTCCACGCCGCCTGCGCCGTGACGCCTTCAGCCGCAACCTGGTACGCGAACACGCACTGAGCCCGCACGACCTGATCTACCCGGTTTTTGTGCAAAGTGGCAGCCAGCGCTGTGACCCGGTGGCCTCGATGCCGGGCGTCGAGCGCCTGAGCCTGGACTTGCTGCTGCCCGTGGCGCAAGAGTGCGTGCAGCTCGGCATTCCGGTACTGGCCCTGTTCCCGGTCATCGACCCGGCGCAGAAAACCCCGGACGGGCGTGAAGCCTGCAACCCCGACGGCCTGATTCCGCAGGTGGTACGGGCCTTGAAGCAGCGCTGGCCGGAGCTTGGGGTGATGACCGATGTCGCACTCGACCCCTACACCAGCCACGGCCAGGACGGCTTGCTCGATGCCAGCGGCTACATCCAAAACGATGCCACCGTCGCCATGTTGGTGCAGCAGGCACTGACCCAGGCGGCGGCGGGGGTCGACATCGTGGCCCCCAGCGACATGATGGACGGGCGCATTGGCGCCATCCGCAGCGCGCTAGAGGCCAACGGCCACATCCACACCCGCATCATGGCCTACAGCGCCAAGTACGCCAGTGCCTTTTACGGCCCGTTTCGCGACGCCGTAGGCAGCCGGGGTGCACTCGGCAGCAGCGACAAAAAAACCTACCAAATGGACCCCGGCAACAGCGATGAAGCGCTGCGCGAGGTCGCCCTCGACCTGGCCGAAGGCGCGGACATGGTGATGGTCAAGCCCGGCATGCCCTACCTGGACGTGCTGCGGCGGGTGAAGGAACACTTCCAAGTGCCGACCTTTGCCTACCAAGTCAGCGGCGAATACGCCATGCTCAAGGCCGCCGCCGCCAACGGCTGGCTCGACCATGATGCTGTGATGATGGAGAGCCTGCTCGCGTTCAAGCGCGCCGGTGCCAACGGCGTACTGAGCTACTTTGCGCGCGACGCGGCCCGGCTGCTGCGGGCGCAAAGCTAGGCGTCCAAGCGGCGGCTGGCCCCGCCAAGCGCTTGTGATCACGATCGTGAATTTTTAACCTTGGCCGCGAGCCGCAGCACTGCTGTAGCCGCTATCGATTTTTTTACCGAAGTAAACACCATGAAATTTCCCCTCCTGAGCCTGGCCCTTGTGTGCCTGGCTGGCCAAGCCTACGGCCAAAACATCGACATCAGCAACGCCTGGGTACGCGCCAGCGTGCCTGGCCAACAGGCCACCGGTGCCTTCATGACCATCACGGCCAAAGACGCCACGACGCTGCGCTCGGTCTCCTCGGCTATGGCCGGCGTGGCCGAGCTGCACGAAATGAAAATGGACGGCGACGTGATGCGCATGCGCGCTGTGCCGCAGGGACTGGCGCTGGCGGCCGGCCAAAGCGTGGTGCTCAAGCCGGGCGGCTACCACGTGATGCTGATGGACTTGAAGGCCGGTTTGCCTCCCAACAGCAGCGTGCCGCTGACGCTGGTGTTCCAAGACGCCAAGGGCGTGCAAAGCCAGCTTGAGCTGACGTTGCCAGTGGCCGTCAGCGCACCCGGTACAGCGTCCGGCACCGCACCTGCGGCGGGCCATGGCGGCAAGCACGCACATTGACGACACGCTTGTCATGCACTGGGCCAAGCGCCACCGAACGATGAAACCGCGCCACCCCCAGTGCACCCGTGGATCTGGCTCCGCCAGGCCACCAAGTGCGCCCCCTTGAAGGGGAAGCGCCGCAGGCGCTTCGGGGGTGGTCTAAGTTAATGCTGCGGCTTGGAGGCTGGTGCGGCGCGTTGTGCCGCAAAGTCGACATACCAGTCGAGGCAGTCGGGGTTGGACATGGTGTCCGGGCTGAGCACCTGGCCCAGCGGCTGGCCGAGCAGCAGCTTTTTGATCGGCAGTTCTTGCTTCTTACCACTCAGTGTGCGCGGCACGGCGGCCACTTGGAACACGTCGTCGGGGATGAAGCGGGGTGACAGCGCGCTGCTGATGGCGGCCCTGATCTGGCCGCGCAGCTGGGTGTTCAGTGTCAGGCCGGCGCGCAGCACGACAAACAGCGGCATATAGCTGGCGCGGCCCAGGTATTCCAGGTCGACCACCAGGCTGTCGAGCACCTCGGGCAGTGCCTCTACGGCGCGGTACAGCTCACTGGTGCCCATGCGCAGGCCGTGGCGGTTGATGGTGGCGTCCGAGCGGCCATAAATCGTGCAGCCACCGCCTGCGCCAATCTTGAGCCAGTCGCCGTGGCGCCAGACCGGGCCGCTTGCTGCGGGCGCATTGCCGCCACCGAGTGCGCGGCCCTGGCCGGGCGGGTAGCTGTTGAAGTAGCTGTTGAAGTAGCGTTGGCCGCTGTGCTCGCCCTCGTTGTCCCCCCAAAAATACAGGGGCATGGACGGTATCGGCTGGCTGCACACCAGCTCGCCGACCTGCCCGATCACGGGCTGGCCCTGCGCGTCCCAGGCCTCGACAGCACAGCCGAGCAAGCGGCATTGCATTTCGCCCGGCACCAGTGGCAGCTCGCGGTTGCCGCCGATAAAGGCGCCGGCAAAGTCGGTTCCGCCCGACAGGTTGCACCACCAGATATCGGTCTGCGTGGTCTGCTCCAGCGCAGCGAACTGCTGCGTGCCCCAGCGCTGCACATCGGCACTCAGCGGCGAGCCGGTGCTGCCCAGTGCGCGGATGGCGCGCAGCTCGCCTTGTTGGCGCAGGTCGACGCCGGCCTTCATGCAGTTGGCAAAGAAGGCGGCACCGGCGCCGAAGTAGGTCACGCCGGTCTCGGCGGCAAAGCGCCACAGCGTGCCCCAGTCGGGCGCATCGCGGTTGCCGCCCGGGCTGCCGTCGTAGATGCAGCAGGTGGTGCCGCCGAGCAGCCCGCCGACCTGTGCGTTCCACATCACCCAGCCGGTGGTGCTGTACCAGTGGTAGCGCTCGCCCCAGCTGTTGGGCGCGTAGCTGCAGCCGATGTCGTTGTGCAAGACTTTTTGCGCCAGCGCCACCAGCAGCGTGCCGCCGTGGCCGTGGACGATGGGCTTGGGCAGGCCGGTGGTGCCGCTGGAGTAGACGATCCACAGCGGATGGTCAAACGCCAGCCACTGCGGCGTGAAGGCCTGGGATTCGGCGTCATTTTGGGCAATGGCGCTGGCCCAGTCGGTGCAACCGGCAACCACGCAAGAGGCGTCCAAGTTGCCGTGAACAATGACATGGCGCAGCGTTGGCAGGCCTGCGCGCAGCTGCGCCAGGCTGGGGCGGCGGTCGAGGTCGCGCCCGCCGTAGCGCACGCCGTCGCAGGCGATCAGCACGGTCGGCGTGATTTGCTGAAAACGGTCGAGCACGGCGGCCACCCCCATATCGGGTGCGCAAATGCTCCAGACCGCGCCAATGCTGGCGCAGGCCAAAAACGCCACGATCGCCTCCGGCGTGTTGGACAAATAGGCCGCCACCCGGTCGCCGGGCTGTACGCCCTGGGCGCGCAGGTGCAGCGCGAGTGCGGCGACCTGCTGTTGCAGCTCGGGCCAGCCGAGCTGGCGCGGCGCGCCGTGCTCGTTGCGGCTGATGATGGCGGGCAGGCCGGCGGCGGCCGCAGCGTCGACATGGCGCAGTACTTGCTGTGCGTAGTTGGCCTGGGCGCCGGCAAACCAAGATGCGCCCGGCATCCGGTTGCGCGCCAGTACGGCGCTGTGCGGGGTGGGTGAGTGCAGTGCAAAGTAGTCCCAAATGCTTTGCCAAAAATCATCCAATTCGTGCGTGGACCAGCGCCACAGGGCGTCGTAGTCGTCAAAGCGCAAACCGCGTTCGGCCGCCAACCAGTCTTGGTAGAGGCGAATTTGGGCAACGTAGGGCGCGCGGGCGTCGTGCATGGTCGGGGACTCCATAAGTGCGGTGGAGCGGCCAGCGTAGCAGTGGCGCTGGGGGTGCGCGCGGGTTTGGGTCGCCCAATGGACAGACAAGGCTGACAGACGTTGTCACATGTGGCCACGGCGGCCACGGCGGTGTTCGTGGTACAACGCCGCCGTTGTGTGAAATTGTCGCCCCCCCGACTGAAGCCCGGTGGGTGCGCCGATCCTATTTGTCTTGCCCGCAGCCGTACCAGCGCTGCACTTGTTTTCCCGCAGAAAGAAACCATGCCCCATTGGCAGTTGAAAACCACCGCAGAACTCGACGGCGGCGCCGTGATTGGCCCCGATCAGCGGCTCCCCTGGGTTGCGACCGGCGTGATGGGGGTGCAGCATGTGATTGCCATGTTTGGCGCCAACGTGCTGGCGCCGATCCTGATGGGCTTTGATCCGAATGTGGCGATTTTGATGAGCGGCGTGGGCACGCTGCTGTTCTTTGTCCTGACCGGTGGGCGCGTGCCGAGCTACCTGGGCTCCAGCTTCGCCTTGATTGGCGTGGTGGTGGCCGCCACCGGCTACGGCGGCCAGGGGCCGAATGCGCAGATTGGCCTTGCCTTGGGCGGCATCATCGCCTGCGGGCTGGCCTATACCTTGATGGGGGCGCTGGTGCAGTGGCTGGGCACCGGCTGGATCGAGCGGCTGATGCCACCGGTGGTGACCGGTGCCGTGGTGGCGGTGATTGGGCTGAACCTGGCCAGCCTGCCGGTGAAGAACATGGCGGCCAGCAACTTCGATGCCTGGATGCAGGTGCTGACCTTTGTCTGCGTCGGCCTGGTGGCGGTGCTGACGCGCGGCATGTTGCAGCGGCTGCTTATTTTGGTCGGCTTGCTGTGCGCCAGCCTGCTTTATGCGCTGTTCACCAATGGGCTGGGATGGGGCGTGCCTATGCGTTTGGAGGGCATTGCCAACGCGCCTTGGCTCGGGCTGCCGCAGTTTGCCAGCCCGGTGTTCGAGGCCGGCGCGATGCTGCTGATCGCGCCGGTGGCGATTGTTTTGATGGCCGAAAATCTTGGCCACCTCAAAGCCGTGACGGCCATGACGGGGCGCAATCTAGACCCCTATATGGGCCGCGCTTTCATCGGCGACGGGCTCGCCACCATGGTCTCGGCCAGCGTTGGCGGCACCGGTGTGACCACCTACGCCGAGAACATTGGCGTGATGGCGGTGACGCGGATTTACTCGACGGCGGTGTTCATGGTGGCCGGTTGCATGGCGCTCTTGCTTGGTTTTAGCCCCAAGTTTGGCGCGCTGATCCAGGCCATTCCCTTGCCGGTGATGGGGGGCGTGTCGATCGTGGTGTTTGGCCTGATTGCGGTGGCGGGCGCGAAAATTTGGATCGACAACCGGGTTGACTTTTCGCAGAACAAAAACCTTATCGTCGCGGCCATCACGCTGATTTTGGGCACCGGCGATTTCACGCTCAAGTTTGGCGACTTTGTCCTGGGCGGCATTGGGTGTGCTACTTTTGGCGCCATTCTTTTGTATGCCTTGCTCAATCGCAATCATCAAAAATAATAGCTATAAGCGCTTTACTGGTAAGCGGTACAGCCTTTATTTTCATAAAATTTATTCCAACCATCAACGGGTCAACTGCCATGCGTATCTGGAAACAAACCATCAACCTTGAGCTTCTCAACGCCATCAGCGTGAACACGGCCGTAGCCCATTTGGGGATTGAGTTCACCGAAATCGGTGACGACTTCTTGCGCGCCCGGGTGCCGGTCGATGCGCGCACGGTACAGCCCTACGGTTTGTTGCATGGCGGGGTGTCGGTGGTGCTGGCCGAAACGCTGGGCTCGGTGGGCTCGGTCTTTGCTGCGCCCGCCGGCCAGCGGGCGGTGGGCCTGGACATCAATGCCAACCACTTGCGCAGCGCCACCAGCGGCTGGGTCACGGGCACGGCCCGGCCCGTGCATATTGGCCGCAGTACCCAGGTCTGGCAGATCGATTTGCACAACGAAGCGGGCCAGCTGACCTGCGTCTCGCGCCTGACGATGGCGATGCTGCCGCCGCTGTAGCCCCGGCTCTCAGGCGGGTGCATTCCGCCCCGACATCTGAAGTCCGCCGGTTCTTAGCGTGAAACACCCCCGTAGCGCCTGCGGCGCTTCCCCCTCAAGGGGGCGCACCCGGTGGCCTGGCAGAGCCAGATCCACGTGTGCACTGGAAGCGGCGCGCTCGTCTCGCGGCGTGGTTTCATCGTTTGGGGTGCTTGCCCAGTGCATGACAGTTAGGCGGACTTCGCCACGTCAACGATATTGCAGTGCAGCCGCAGGCAGCGCAGCGCCTCGGCCAGGCTGGTGTCGCGCTCGTCGAGCAGGTCGCGTTCGGCTTCGTCAACGAACTGCTGCCACAGTTGCTGGTAGTTGTTGTGGTGCTCGTGGGGTGCGTGTTCGTTGATGAAGCTGCGTACCGGTTCGGGGTCGAAGCCGTTTTTGCGCAGCCGGCGCACCAGGCTGGCGGCGGCGCTGGCGCTCAGACTGGTTGTGCGCGCTTTGGGCGGCAGCTTGGCGCTGAGGCACAAAAAAAGCGTCAGCAGCGAGCTGTCGTCGCTGTGCTGCTGGGTCAGTTGCGTCCATTCGGCGCTGACGGCATGGTCGAAGTCGCTGATGTCATCAATGCCACCGTCGCGCCAAAAATACTTGCCCATCAAGGCCAGCGATTGCTGGAGCAGCTTGCGCGGCGCCAGCGCCGGGTCCAGCAGCCGGGGCCAGTCGTCGCGCAGCATCGCCGTGGCCAGCGCTTGCACCGGCGCGTGGTAGGTTGGGGGCAGGTCGTCGGGCAGGCGCAATGGCGGCGTGGCGCTCGCTGGGCGTTTGCGCAGCCGCAGCACAGCCTGCTCGAACTGGGCCCAGTTGGGCATCTGCGCGGCGCCAGCGGCGCCCATCAGCAAGCCGGTGCGGATCACGGCCTCAGCGTCGGTGGCGGCGTCGAGCAGGTCTTCGGCAGGCAGGCCGAGCCGGCGCGCAAACCAAAATGCGGCCTCGCGCTGCTGCTGCACGGCACGGCGCAAGGCCAGCTCGGCGCGGTAGTCGTCCAGGCTGCGCAACGTCCAGCGCGCCAGCAGCGGGATTTGATCGTCGCTGAAGTGCTTGTCGGCGCTGCTGTCGGACATGCCGAAGTGGCTGTGGTCGGGCATCAGCAACAGGGCTTTGAGCATGTCGGCGCCGCCTTTGGAGCGCGACAGCAGCGAGTGCGCACGCAGCGATTCGGCGGCGGCGTGCAAGTCGCCTTGCGTGCTGTGCTCAAGGTAGAGGCTGACCAGGTTGACCATGCGCTGGCGTGCCAGCTCCAGCTCGGGGCGCAGGAATTCGGTCCCAAAGTAGCGCGCAATCTGAACGATGCCTTTGGCGCCTTCTTGGCGGATGGCGTCGATCTTGGCGGGCCCCAAAATGCCGTGCGCAGTGCCGTAGCGCAGCGCTTTTTCGAAGAACGGGCGCTGCGCGTAGAGCGCAACGGTGGCGGAAGAGGGGGGTGTGTCCACGGGGTATTTTCTTGGCTTAAATCGCCGACTCTTCGTCCGAGCCTGGCACCAGGGTTTTGTGGAACTCTTTTTCGCCCTCGGGTGCGGCCAGAAGATCGGCCAGGTCTTCAGCATCGGCCTCACCGGCGGCGGCCTGGAAGGCCTGAAAGCGCGAGCGCAGAATCGTCATCACTTCGATAAAGAGGTCGGGATGGGCGTGGTGCAGCAGCCAGCTCAGCTCCATCCAGTCACCGTCGCGCGCTTCTTCGCGCTCAACCCTTGGTTTGGCATAGGCGGCGGCCACCAGCGCGGCTTCGGGCACGATGGTGCCGTCGTCCTCCATCGGATCAAAGCTGCCGGTGTGGACAAAGCTCTCCACCCGGGCCCAGTGCTCCATCAGGTAGTCGGCCAGCGCTTCACAGCCACCGTCGAGCGCGCCGATCGCGCCCAGAAACTCCACCGGGTCGGCGTCGTCGCGAAAAATCACCGAATTCAGCATGCCGCGCAAATGGGTGTGGCTGAGGTCTTTGTACTGCTTCTCGATCACCACGGCGCGGGCAAACTGCTGCGGCGTTACCAACAGATTGATGATCGACTCTTTGGAGCTGTCGTACTCGCGGATCACGCTCAGCAGGTCTTTGGGTGGGAAGCTGTCGAGCGCCAACACCAGCGCGTGGTCGCCCTCTTCGTCGGCCAAAGTTGCGAGTGCCGACTCGGCAGCGCGGATGTCACCTAAGCGGATCAGGTTTTGGGCTTTCGCCAAAGCGGGGTAATTCATGCCAGTGGCTCCATCGGGTTGATCAGGTTTGCCCCGGCTTGGCATCGAAGCCTTGCCCGGTCAGCCATTCGGCACCGGCCTGTTCGAGGTCGTGCGCCTCTTGCAGCTCGGCATCATCGGCATCATGTTCGTGTTCGTGTTCCGGCGGCAGACTTTGTGCTGCATGCGGATCGCCACGGTGGTACAGGTACTCCAGCCCGGCCGCCAGCGTCATGAACTGCGCGCCACCCGGCTCTTGCAACACCCGCTCGGCCAGGGCCTGCGCCTGCGGCGTCAGCCGCAGGTTGGCGCAGACCTGGGGCCAGGACGGGAACGTCTCGGGCGTCAGCCCAACCAAGGCGTCGAGCGCGGGCGTAGACGTAAAGCCCAGACCCTGGTGGAACACCACGGCCAGCATTTCGGGGCTGTCCTCCATCATGCACAGCAAAAAGTCGATCTGGCCGCGCTTGTCGGCCAGCCGTTTGGCCAGCACATTCTTGCCCTCCGAATCACTCACCAAGTCGTTGAGCTCGGCGTCATAGGCGGCGTAGTGGTGCTTAAAGTAGTGCGATAGCTTCATGGCAGGATGTCTTTCAAATAGTGGTGCCAAATTTCTTGCGCCGACAGCAAAGGGTCGTCAAGCAGGCCACGGCGGCGCTGGTCGTCAAAGGCGGCGCGGCGCTCGGTATCGGACAGCACCTCGTAGGCCTCTTGCACCGAGCGGAACAGGCGCGGCGCATCGGGCGAGGGATTTTTGTCCGGGTGGTACTGCGAGGCTTTGAGCCGAAAGGCTTGCCGAATCGCAGCCAAGGCGGCGTCGCTGGCAACGCCCAGGGCAGCATAGTGGTCTTGCATGGTGTGGGCTGTGGTGTGGGTAGTCGCTTGGGGCTGGTACCCAGATGGGTGCAAAACGGCGACAGACAAGGCCTGGCGGCGGTGGGCGTAAAAACCAGGGCGGGGCCAGAGCGGGTATCGGGTGTGTACCAGGCGGCCAGTGCTCTTGCAGAGGTCACTGGCCGGCGCTGGCCGCTGGCCGCTGGCCGCAGTACGCCGTACTCAGTGTGCGTGGCCGTGCTCGCCGTGGACATGGCCGTGGGCGATTTCCTCCGGCGTGGCGGCACGCACACCGACCAGCTCCAGGGTAAAGCAGACATCGATACCGGCCAAGTGGTGGTTGCCGTCCAGCAGCGCATACAGGCCCTTGTACTTGACGACGCGAAATCTGTGCTCGCTGCCGTCTTCGCGCCGCCCGTTCATCATGTCGCCGACTTTGACGCCGGGGGGGACGCTGCTTTTGACAACCGTCAACGCCAGTGATTCGTCGCGCGCGCCAAAGGCGTCGGCGGCGCAGAGCGCAAGGGTCGTGCGAAAGCCGACTTCCTGGCCGTCAAGCGCCTCCTCGATTTTGGGCAAAGTGTTGCCGTGCCCATGCAGGTAGACCAGCGGTGCGGCGGCCTTTTCGAGCAACTTGCCTTGGCTGTCTTTCAAGGTGTAGCGAACGGTTGCGACGTGGTCGGGTGTGATTTTCATAAGTCGAGGAAAAAAAGGGTTGAAGCCGGGATTGTCCATGAGGCAGCGGCCCCGTACCGGTGGCCAGCAAATTGCTCGCCGTCATGTCGCCCGGGAAATAACGCGCTATTGGGTGATGTTGGAATATTTTGGTGTTGTTTGGTGGGATGTGCTTATTTTTGTGGCGCCACTTTATGGGCGCGAGGGTTGCGGGGGCGGTGCTGCAAGAGTGCCAATCCATACTTTCATGCATGGATGAAAGGAAAACGAGAGGCCAGTTCTTGCAGGCGAAAGCGGGTGCGTGCCAGGCTTGGCGAACGGGCTGGGCGCGCGTTCGGCGCTCCACGACGATGCCGGCCGCGTGCTCAAGCGCGCGTTGTACCCCATGCCTTGACACACGCCGTGTGCAAAGCGAAACTGGATGGCCGCGCAGTACGTTTGGGTTTGAGCTATTCAGAGCATCCTGAACTGCACATGAATCCAGCACCCATGTGTAGATGTCAAGTTCCGCCTGTTTGTATACCCGCTTCACGAATAATTCAGGAGATTTTTTTCGCCAAGCTTGAAGGGCTTCGATGGGCGAGAGGTGGTTCAG
>JAYVXE010000364.1:0-3969 GCA_043785395.1 Burkholderiaceae bacterium
CGCTGCGGCCGCGAACTGCTCGACCAGCAGCATCGTCACGCCCTCGCTCTTGAGCCGGGCGATGATGCGGAAGACCTCTTCGACCAAGATGGGGGCCAAGCCCATCGAAGGCTCGTCCAGCAACACAACATCGGGGTTGAGCATCACCGCGCGCGCCATCGCCAGCATTTGCTGTTCACCGCCAGAGAGCGTTCCCGCAAGCTGGCGACGCCGCTCCTTGAGCCGTGGGAACAACTCCATGGCACGCTCTAAATCGCCGGCCACGTCGCCCTTGGGGCGGCTGCCGGTCAGGCGTGCAAAGGCCCCTAGCAGCAGGTTATCGCTGACGCTCATCGTGGCAAAAACGCGCCTTCCCTCGGGCGAATGGGCCAGGCCGAGCTTGGCAATAGCGTGTGATTCGAGGCCTTCAATACGGCGTCCATTGAGCGTGATCTGGCCCAATTGCGGCGTAATCATGCCGGATATCGCACGCATGGTCGTGGTCTTGCCTGCGCCGTTGGAGCCGATCAAGGTGACCACCTGGCCTGGCGCAACGTCCAGCGAAATACCGTGCAGAACCTGCACTTTGCCGTAGCCGGCGACCAAATTTTGGATACTTAACATGGGTTTCATAGCGGCGGTGCAAGCATTGAGAGGACTTACGTAAACATGCTGGATCGATGCCAGCGCGGGTGTTTACGGATTTTGATAAACGCCAAGCGCTGGAGTTTTGCGTAAGTCGCGGTTAATCGGCGCTGCCGCCAAGATAGGCCTCGATGACTTTAGCGTCGGCCTGGACTTCGGCCGGCCCACCTTCGGCGATTTTCTGGCCAAAGTCGAGCACCGAAACACGGTCACACAGCCCCATCACCACGTCCATATGGTGTTCGATCAAGACCACCGTGATGCCGTGTGCACGGATCTTGCGAATGATGGCGAGCAGCTCCTGGATGTCGGGCGCCGTCAGCCCGGCGGCCGGCTCGTCCAACAGCAACAGCAAGGGGTCCAGCGCCAGTGCGCGGGCAATCTCCAGCAAGCGCTGCTTGCCATAGGGCAGATTGCGCGCCTCTTCGTGGGCCAGCGCCGCCAGGCCGACGAACTGCAAGAGCGCCATGGCCCGGTGCACCGCAGCGGCGTCCTCACGCCGGTAGCGCGAGGTTTGCAGGGAAACATCCAAGAGATGGCTGGTAAAACTGTGGTGCAGGCCAACTTGGATATTTTGCAGAGCACTCATTTCGCCAAACAACTGCACGTTTTGGAAGGTGCGGGCAATACCGCTGAGCGCAATATCAGCCGAACTGCGCCCCAGCAGCGAACGCCCGGCCAGACTGATAGAGCCCGCAGTTGGCTGGTAGATGCCGGTGAGCACATTCATCATGGTGCTCTTGCCCGAGCCATTGGGGCCAATCAGGCCGTGGATACTGCCACGCGCAATGCTTAAGTCAACCTGGTTGAGCGCCTTCAGGCCACCAAATTGCATCAACACGCCTTGCGCCACCAACAGCGGCTGACCCAACGCGGGCAACTGCGCGGCGTGCGCCGACAGCGTCAGCGCAGCGTCAGCGCTGATGACCGGCGCAACGCCAGCGCTGGCGTGGACGTGGCCGCCGACGCTGAGGCGCCGCCATTGAAACAGGCTGCGCACAAAACCGACAATGCCATTGGGCAGGTAGTAGACGACGAACAAAATCATCAGGCCAAAAATACTCAGCCGCCAATCGGTGATCGAATCGAGCCCGAACGAAAGCGCCGCCAAGGCGATGCTTCCCAGCACCGGAATCGCCAGCACGCGCGGCTTGGCCAAGCGGCGTGCGATGGCGGCCAAAGCGCCCAAGGTCATCAGCAACGCAAGGATAGAGGCGACGATCCGAAAAGCCTCCAAGTCATCGAGCAACTTGGGCAGCAAGACAATGATGGCGGCCCCCAAGAGCGCGCCACTGCGGGTTTTGCGCCCACCCATGATGGCGGCCAGCAGGAACAGAATCGTCAACTCAACGTTGTAAGTATTGGGCGAGATGTACTGCTCCGAGTACGCATACAGCGAGCCCGCCAGCCCGGCAAAACCGGCGCTAAGAACAAAGGCGTAAACCTTGTAACGGTAGACCGAAACGCCCATGCAATCAGACGCCACCGGACTGCCACGCAAGGCCTCGAAAGCGCGGCCCAGCTGTGACTTCAATATCCGGTCCACCACCACCAGCGACAACACCAGGAGTACGAACACCAGCCAATAAAACCCACGCTCGTCAAGCACATGACCGAACAACTGGGGCTTGGGGATGGTGATGCCCATCGGCCCTTCGGTCAAAAACGTCATCTCGTTGATCAGAATTTGCACAATCGTGCCAAAGGCCAGCGTCACCATCGCCAAATACGGGCCGGTCACGCGCAACGCTGGCAGCGCCAGCAAAGCGCCAAAACCAGCGGCAATGGCCACGCTGCCAGGAATGATCACCCAAAGCGGGGCACCGAGCTTCAAGAACAGCACGCCCGCGGTGTACGCGCCAACGCCAAACAAGCCGGCGTGGCCGAGCGAGACCAGCCCGGTATAGCCAACCACGATATCCAGCCCGAGCAGCAAAATAGCGTAGACCATGATGGTCTCGACCATCCGGATGTAGTAAGGGTTGGGCGTCATCAGCGGCACGGCCGCCAACAGCATCAAAAGCACCAGGCACAGCAGGGCCGGAAAAGAAAACTTGCGCTGCATGCTCAGACCTTCTTGATCGCAGATTTACCAAACAAACCAGCCGGCTTGATCGCCAGCACCAGCAGCAGCAGCACCAAGCCCGGCACATCTTTGTAGCCGGTCGACAGGTAAAAGCCCGTGGTCGTCTCGGCAATGCCCAAAATAATGCCGCCGACAATAATCCCCATGCCACTGGTGAGGCCGCCAATGATGGCCACCGCAAAGGCCTTCAGGCCCAGCACCGCGCCCATGGTGGCGCCGGTCAGCGTCAGCGGTGCCACCAGTACCCCGGCAAAAGCCGCCGTCGACGACGACAGCGCATACGAAAAAGTGATCACCAAACCCGTGTTAATGCCCATCAGCTTGGCGGCATCACGGTCATTGAAAGTGGCGACCACGGCCTTGCCATAAATGGTTTTGCGGTTAAAGAACTCCACCGCCAACATCATCACCAGCGCGCCGGCCACCACCAAAATCTCCATCGGCAACACGTTGGCACCGAGCAGCTTGATCGGCGACTCGGGCAGCGGCGAAGGAAAGCGCAAATCGTCACGCCCCCAAACGTTTTCGGCAACGTTTTTGAGGATGATGCCCAGCGCAATGGTCGACATGATCCAGCCGAACTCACTCTTGATCTTGAGCGCTGGGCGCACGCCGATGCGCTCCACCAACACACCTTGCAGCAGACCAAAAACAATGACCAAGGGGATCATCAACCAGTAGTTAAGCCCCAGGTTCACCAGCGTCAAACCCACCATCGCCCCCAGCATCAAGGCCTCACCTTGGCCAAAATTCAGCGTATCGGAGGTTGCAAAAGTGAGCTGGTAGCCAAAGGCAATCACCGCGTAAATCATTCCCAGGGCCACGCCGCTGTAAACCAGTTGAAGCAATATTTCCATAATTTCGATCTAAAGAAGACTTACGCAAACATGCTTGCTCGACAGATTGCAGCTCCATTTTTTTGAAAATCGCGACCTGTGGTGTTTCCACAAGCCGTGTCTAAGGCAAGGCTTGGGCCATCACCCGGCCCGGCTGGGCCTGGCTGGGCCAAGCGACTCAGCCTCGTCTTTATGGCGCGGCGACCACCCGTCCAGCCTTGACTTCACCAAACACGGTATTGCTGGCGTTCATCGCTTCGTGGTTGGTGGCGCTAAAGGGCTTGTCATAGACCGTCACCACACCGTCGACCTTGGTCTTCAAATCCTCCAAGGCTTCGCGGATTTTCACGCCCTCGCTGCTATTGGCCTGCTTGATTGCCGCCGCCAACAAGAAGATCGAGTCATAGCCCTGGGCCGCCGACA
>JAYVXE010000365.1:0-3966 GCA_043785395.1 Burkholderiaceae bacterium
TTGACGGCCTTGTCCAGCGCGGCCAACCCCTTGTTTACATTGCTGACCTTATTAACCACGAATCCGCTATCGCGCCCTGCCATGGCATAGGAACTACCCAAGTAAGCCAATATTTCGGCATTGTCTGGCTCTAGTTCAGTGGCTTTTTTTAGATAATTCACTGCATCGTCACTTGCCCCCTCAACCTTCGCATTGGCCAGCTGATGGCTTGCGATGCCGGCCGCTTTGAGCCAAGGGATGTCGTTCTCGTGGGATGCCAGGTAGGCCTTGGCATCTCGTAAGATGGTGTTGAGTTTTTGCCTGTCATTAACTCCATAGGGGGCCTCCTGCGCCTTGATGCCAGAGGCCGATGCTAGCAGGGCAATGGCGACCATCGTTGCATTTATCATTGAGCTAAACGCCAGCATGATATTTCCTATTGTTGGATAATGAGATAATTGCTTGAGTTTTATTTAAACCGCCAAGCCGCCGAGGTCGGCATTCCGGTTGCTTGAAAATTCGATTTAATGCGCTCCACTTGTGCGCCGCGCCGCGCGCGTGATGGTTGATAAAGTAGGCGAATTTATATTTTGTTTGGCTTGATTGATTTTGCTGGAAAATGGCTTGCGTTATTGCCTAAGTGTCCAGTTTCGCCGGCCCGCTCGGAGACGCGCCGGTCTGGCAGTCTGGCGATTCCCACCCAACCAGACAATGCGTACAAACGAGCGGCTGGTCCGGCGCGGGCATGTGGGCATGTGGACGTGTGGACTGGCGAGATTTTTCTGGCGCTGCGCGTGGGCGCCATCAAGCGCATGCTGGACATGCGTCCACCCGAACGCCTTGTGCAGCGCCTGCGCACAGCGAAAAAAAAAGGGGGGGCTCCGATTTCGGCGGGACTTGGCGCCACAATGCGCCACAACGCGCCGCTAGCGCGGCTGGGCAGAGAGGCGGGCTGGACCGTCGCTGCCAGCCCGCTACCATTGGCGGCATGACTTCCTCTTTGCAAGACCTTTTTGCCCATAACCGTGCCTGGGCCGCGCAAATGGAGCGCGAGCGGCCCGGCTTCTTTACCGGCCTGGTCAAGCAACAAGCGCCCAAATACATGTGGATTGGCTGCTCTGACAGCCGCGTGCCGGCCAACCAGATTACCGGGCTGGAGCCGGGCGAGGTTTTCGTGCATCGCAATGTTGCCAACCTGGTGGTGCACTCGGATTTGAACGCCTTGTCGGCGATCCAGTTTGCGGTTGAGCACCTCTTGGTGGAGCACATCATGGTGGTTGGCCACTACGGCTGCTCGGGCGTGCAAGCGGCGCTCCAGGGGCAGCGCATTGGCTTGGCCGACAACTGGCTGCGCCACATCCAGAGCACGCGCGACCACCACCGCAGCTTGCTCGAAAAGGTGGCCGAGCCGCGCCGCGCCGATGCTTTGTGCGAGCTCAATGTGATCGAGCAAGTGGTCAACGTCTGCGTCAGCACCGTGCTGCTCGACGCCTGGGCACGCGGGCAAAAAGTGCAAATCCATGGCTGGGCGTTTGGCGTCCATGACGGGCTGCTGAACGATCTGGGCATGAGCGTGGGCGGGCAAGATTCGCTGTCCGAGCGGTACTTGGCGGCGTTGGCGCGGATTGCCGATAAATACAGTTGATTCTTTATTTTGATAGCTACTATCGCTTGTTTTTTATGGGTTTCAGCATGAAATGTTGTTGATAAGCATTTAAATAAAGCGCTATAAGCTATTAAATTTATCATGACTTGCGCAAACCTTGTTGATAGACACTGCCTGTAGCGTCTGAGCTTGTTGAAAAACGCTACCTGTGGATTTTTGCGTAAGTCGTGTCCTATTTATGCTTGTCACCGCGTGCGCCATTCCCGCACACACCAGGAGCACTTTGTATGACCGATCCCATCACCATCCTCAGCGCAGCACGCACGCCCATGGGTGCGTTCCAGGGCGACTTTCGCGACGTGGCCGCACACGAGCTTGGTGCTTGCGCCATCCGTGCCGCTGTGGCGCGGGCCGGCGTTGCCAGCGAGCGCATCGGCGAGGTGTTGATGGGCAATTGCCTGATGGCTGGCCAGGGCCAGGCGCCGGCGCGGCAAGCGGCGCTCAAGGCCGGTTTGGCGCACAGCGTGGGCGCGCTTACGCTGTCCAAAATGTGCGGCTCGGGCATGAAGGCTGTCATGTTGGCGCATGACATGCTGCGCGCAGGCAGCGCCGAGCTGGTGGTTGCCGGTGGCATGGAGAGCATGAGCTGTGCGCCTTATTTGCTGCCCAAGGCGCGTGCGGGCTACCGCATCGGGCATGGGCGTGTTCTTGACCACATGCTGATCGACGGCTTGGAGGATGCTTACGAGCCTGGGCGCAGCATGGGCAGTTTTGGCGAAGACTGCGCGGCCCAGTACCAGTTCAGCCGGGCCGCGCAAGACGCGTTTGCCCGCACCAGCGTGCAGCGCGCCCAGGCCGCCATCGCCAGCGCTGCGTTTGCGGCGGAAATTACACCGGTGGCGGTGGCGGGGCGCAGCGGCGAGACCAGCGTCGCGCAAGACGAGAGCCCCGGCAAAGCGCGGCTGGACAAAATTGCCACGCTCAAGCCCGCATTCAAGGCCGACGGCAGCATCACGGCGGCCTCCAGCTCGTCGATCAACGACGGCGCTGCTGCGCTGGTGTTGGCACGTGCGTCCAGCGCCGCGCAGCACGGCTGGACGCCGCTGGCACGCATCCAAGGCCATAGCAGCCATGCGCAGGCCCCGAGCCGGTTTGCCACTGCGCCGCTGGGCGCTGTGCAAAAGCTGCTGGCGCAGGTCGGCTGGAGCGTGGCCGAGGTGGATTTATGGGAGATCAACGAGGCCTTTGCCGTTGTGCCGATGGCGCTGATGGCCGAGCTGCAAATCCCGCATGAGCGCGTCAACGTCAACGGCGGGGCCTGCGCACTGGGGCATCCGATCGGCGCCAGCGGTGCCCGCATTCTTGTCACGCTGCTGTACGCCTTGCGCGCCCGTGGCCTGCGGCGCGGGGTGGCAACGCTGTGCATTGGCGGCGGCGAGGCGACGGCGCTGGCGCTGGAGTTGCTGTGACGGCGTCGGCCTGCACCTTGCGCTTTGCGCGCCGGTCAAACTTGGTTGGAATGCCTGACAGCATCAAGCCGAGAATGGGCGCTGGCGCATGCGCTCTTTGGGCCAAGAAATGGGCTGCAAGCTCAGCCGGATAGGCCTTTAGGAGCCTGTCGGACTTGGTCGGCATCGGCTGCCATGGCGCCGCAGCGGTCCATTTGTTACCGCCTTCTTGGCCCAGAGCCGTGCTATGGGCCTGCAAAGTCGGTAAAACTGTCCTCGCTGGGACTCCATTTCGCTTCGATGCGACAAGTCCGACAGGCTCCTGGACAAAAATGCCGATAATCCCAAAATGGCGCAAAATGCACCACTCAGGAGAATGCCATGTTAACGAAATCCCCCGCTTTCGCTTCTGTCAAACTTTCTTCCACGCTGGTCGAGAAGGCGCGCAGCGCAGCGCAGCCCATGCGCCGCTCGGTGGCCAGCCAGATTGAGTACTGGGCCACGCTAGGCCTTGCGCTGGAGGGCGCCGGCCTGTCGGTGCAGGACAGCCAGGCCTTGCTGGCACGTGAGGCCTTGGCCCGGGAGCCTTTTGCGCCTGCTGCGCCGGCATCGACTGCTGCGCCGGCATCAACTGCCGCGCCGTCTGCGCCCTTGTCGCCCGAACTCGATGCGCTGCACGGCCACGTGCTGGCGCTGGCGCAGTCGGGTGCGCTGGCCGAGCGCGCCCGCACGGCCGTGGCGGAAAACCGCGCCAAGGCCTGGCACAGCTAGAAAAATCCATGCCGGTATTGCATTTGATTGCGGGCCCGAATGGCGCCGGCAAGTCCACGCTGTACCGCTACTTGGTGCAGCCGCGTTACCCGCAGTTGCCGTTCATCAATGCCGATGTGCACGAGCGCTTGCTGCTAGGAGCCTGTCGGACTTGGGGCGTCG
>JAYVXE010000366.1:0-3962 GCA_043785395.1 Burkholderiaceae bacterium
ATCCCACCGACAGCCGCACGCTGAGCGCCAATATCGCCCAGCTCGAGGCGGGCCGCCAGGTCAGCGTACTGGGCAGCGACGGCTTTGAGGGCATGAAAAAATTCATCCCGCCGCCGGCCCGCCGGGCGCTGGTGTTGTGCGACCCCAGCTATGAGATGAAGGACGACTACGCGCGCGTCACCGCCATGCTGACCGACAGTCTCAAGCGCTTTGCCACCGGCAGCTACGCGGTCTGGTACCCGATCATTCCGCGCCTGCAAGCGCACGATTTGCCGCGCAAGCTCAAAACGCTGGCGCAAAAATCCGGCAAAAACTGGCTGCATGCCACGCTCACGGTCAAATCCAGCAAGCTTGGCATCGACGCTGCGGGCGAGACCGTGCGCCCCGGCCTGCCGGCCAGCGGCATGTTCTTGATCAATCCGCCGTTCCCCCTGAAGCAGGCCTTGGCCGCCGCGCTGCCGCAGCTGGTCGCCTTGCTCGGACAAGACCGCCACGCCAGCTTCACGCTGGATGCGGGCTGATGCCGCAGCTGGCCCCAGCCAGCGCCCAGGCGGCGGCGCCCCACACCGCGGTTGCCAGCAGCGGCGCCGAGGGCGTATTGCGAAAGCCGCCGGCACCGCTCGGTAGCGGGCCGGCCAACAGGCTTCGCGCCAAGCCCTATCGGTACTGCGCCTTAACGTGAAACACCCCCGAAGCGCCTGCGGCGCCTCCCCCTCAAGGGGGCGCACCCGGTGGCCTGGCAGAGCCAGTTCCACGGGTGCACTGGGGGCGGCGCGCTCGTCTCGCTGCGCGGTTTCATCGCTCGGTGGTGCTTGGCGAGTGCATGACAGTTAGACCAAAATTACCCTACCGCTTGTACTGTATAGCTTCAAAGGAAACAAGTAACACGTGATTTAATAAGCCTGGTTTACTTGCCATGACAGCGCTCCAAGACAAACAGACTTTGTCAGGACTGGTAAAAAAATCCATCGCCAGCGTGTGGCGCAACGCCCACCGCAGCGCCGGCCCTCAACCGCACAAGGAATTCCTGCATGCACCCCCGCCCCCTCACTGACGCAACCCAGACGAAACACCCCGCTTTGCACCCGCAAACCTGGCGCGCCGTCATTTCGTCGTCGATCGGCAATGCACTCGAATGGTTTGACATCCTGATCTACAGCGCCTTTGCCGTCACCATTGCCAAGCTGTTTTTCCCCACCGACAACGAAACGGTCTCGCTGCTGATCACCTTTGCCACCTTTGGCGTGTCCTTCTTCATGCGGCCCTTGGGCGCCGTGCTGATCGGCACCTACTCCGACCGGGTCGGGCGCAAGGCGGCGCTGACGCTGTCGATTGTGCTGATGATGGTGGGCACCCTGATCATCGCCGTGATGCCGAGCTACGCCTCGATCGGCCTGTGGGCACCGGCTGGCATCGTGGTGGCGCGGCTGATCCAGGGCTTTTCGGCTGGCGGTGAGTTCGGCAGCTCGACCGCCTTCTTGGTGGAGCACGCACCGCACCGGCGCGGCTTTTTCTCCAGCTGGCAGGTCGCCAGCCAAGGCCTGAGCATCGTGCTGACAGGCGGTTTTGGCGCTGTTTTGTACACCCAGCTCAGCACCGAACAGCTCGAAAGCTGGGGCTGGCGCCTGCCCTTTATTTTTGGCCTGCTGATTGGCCCGGCCGGCTACTACATCCGCAAACACCTGGGTGAGTCGCCCGAGTTTGCCAATGCGGTGGCGACCAAAACCCCGTTGCGCGACATTTTTAGCACGCAAAAAGAACGCCTGCTGATTGCCACCGGCAGCGTCATCATGGCCACCGTCTCGGTCTACTTGGTGATCTACATGCCGACCTACGCGGTCAAGCAGCTTGGCATGAGCTCGGGTGAATCCTTTACCGCCACCATCCTGGCCGGCGCCATCATGCTGTGCGGCTCGCCACTGGTGGGCGCCTTGTCCGACAAATACGGCCGAATCCCGTTCATGCTGACGAGCAGCATTTTGTTTGTCCTCGTAAGCTACCCGGCGTTTTTCTACCTGTCCGAGCACCCCGGCTTCTTCAACCTGCTGCTGGTGCAAGGCCTGATCGGCATTTTGATGACGATGTACTTCGCCGCCATGCCGGCCCTGCTGTCCGACATCTTCCCGGTGCAAACCCGGGGCACCGGCCTGTCGCTCAGCTACAACATCGCCGTGATGGTTTTTGGCGGCTTTGCCGGTCTGACCATCACCTGGCTGATCGCGGCCACCGGCAACAAGCTGGCCGTCACCTTCTACGTGATCTTCGGGGCCGCGCTCAGCGTGCTGGCGACCTTGGCGGCGCGCTGGCGGCTCAAACTGCGCTGACCAACTTGCGCGCCTGCGCTGTCACGGCGCGGCTTGTCCGCGCTGGCGCAACGCGGGCTGTTGCAGCAACTGTGCGGCCACTGCCACCGCAATCACCTCGGGCGCTTTGCCGTCGATGCCGGGCACACCGATCGGGCAGGTGACATGCGCCAACGCCTCGGGCGTGAAGCCGCGCTGTTGCAAGCGGCGGCGAAAGCTGGCCCATTTGGTGGCGCTGCCAATCAAGCCCAGATAGGGCAGATCGGCGGCCCGCCGCTGGCGCTGCAAGCACGCCAGGAGAACCTCCCAGTCCTCGGCGTGGCTGAAACTCATGATCAACACCAGCGTGCCGGCGGCCAGCCCGGCCACCGCCGACTGCAGCGGCTGCGCCTGCTCGCAGACCAGCCCCAGCGGGGGCGCGGGCGGAAAAATGTTGTCACGGCTGTCGATCCATGTCAGCGAAAAAGGCAGGCTTGAGAGCAGCTGGGCCAGGGCTGAGCCCACATGGCCAGCGCCAAACAAGGCCACCGGCACGCGCTCGACGTGCAGCACCGGGCGCAGGCGCGCAAGGTCGGCCACGCCAACGCGCTGAAACTCCAAATACACTACACCGCCGCAGCACTGGCCCAAACTCGGGCCCAGCGCATAACGCTGGGTCAGCGTGGTTGCCGATGCTGCCGCGCCCAGCAGACTGCGCGCCGTGGCCAGTGCCTGGTGCTCAAGATGCCCACCGCCGATGCTGCCCAAGGTTTTGTCGCCAAACACCGCCATCCACGCCCCCGCCTCACGCGGCACCGAACCCTGGGTTGCGGCCACGCACACCAGCACGGCGTCGGACTGCTGCAAGTGGGTATAAAACTGCTGCTCCACGGCACCTCCTTGGCCAGCGCTTGGCGCGCTTGGCATGTTCTTCACATTCGTTTTGCTTCGGCTCGGTTTTTTTATGCATTTTTACCCCAACCCCGCCCCCAGTCCCGTCCCTCAGCGCAGCCGCCTGCGGCCCGCCCTCGGCTGGCTGCTGGCCGCCAGCGCAGCCCTTCTCATCGGCTGCCAATCCACGGCGCCCAACACCTACGGCCCGGTGCCCGACTCTGCCGCCGCCACCGCGCGCGCTTACCGACAAGACGCCGCCCAGCATCTCTACCGGCTGAATGCGCAGCGAATTTACCAGGGCAAATTGCCAGCGCTGCTGTACGCCGTGGGCACACTCCAGCTCGATATCGACGCCGCCGGCCAAGTCAGCGCGTTGCGCTGGCTGCGCGCGCCCCAGCATGCGCCCGAAGTCATGGCGGAGATCGAGCGCAGCGCGCGCCGCGCCGCGCCCTACCCCCGAGCCTTGCAACTCGGCCCGGTGACGTATACCGACACTTGGTTGTGGGATCAAAGCGGCAGCTTTCAGCTCGACACCTTAAGCCCTGGGCAAAACTGAAGTCGAGCAGCACCCGGCCCAGGAAGTTGGGCTCGGGCAGCAGCACGCCCCGCGCCTTGAAGCAGGCGGCATCCTCTTCCACAAAGCAGTCTGGTGGTCAGCGGTAAGCGGATAAGTCAATCAGGACGTACGCAAAATTGTCTTGGCTAGGAGTCTGTCGGACTTGGAGCGTCGAGCAGCGAAAACCGCAGGTTTCTACAAAATTGGCCCCAGCGAGGACAGTTTTTGCC
>JAYVXE010000367.1:0-3947 GCA_043785395.1 Burkholderiaceae bacterium
GGGCTCCAGCTGTGGCGCTCCCGGCAGGCCTGTTGGGCGCGCTCGAAAGTCGCACGGTGCAGCTCAAACAAGGGGGACGTCTTCATGCACATTCCCCGCGCTGCCAAACCAGGCTGTGGTGGCGCGCAACCGCCGTGCCGGGCACGGTGTCGCTGGCCGACAGCGTCAGGGTGCCGTCCGGGCCGAAGTCCATATTGCGCACCTGCTGCGTGCCCACAAAATTGGGGTTGAGCGCATGGCGCACGCTGTGCACCACCTGCTGGCGCCCGTTCACCGTCTGAACCGTATACGGCCCGGCGTACTGGAAGTAACTCTCAAACGCGGCCAGCCGCTCGGCCTCGGGGGCACTGCGCACGCTGTCGCTGGAAAGCTTGGTGCGCCCGCCACGCGCAATACAGGCACTCATCCAGCCGTCATGGCTGTAGACAATGCTGCCGCTGGCCTGCGCGCCATACGGCAGGCTGGGCGCACGGCCATCGCTGTAGGTGATTTCCCAGCGCGCCAGTTGCCAGGTTCCCAACAAAGGGTTTTTTTCGTGCTCCACATTGGCCCCCATTAGCTTTCTTTATTGAACTTAATTCGCCAAAAAATACAGCGGCATTCAGAACTGGTGCTTGAGTCCGACGTAGAACATGCGGATGCGCGCCCCGGCATCGGCCTGCGCCAACTGCGGCCCAGGTTGCAGTCCACCGGTCCAGAAGTTGTAGCGGCCCTGGGCCTGGTTGCGCACCTCCACCATCGAGGCAGCCACCGAGGTGCGCCGGCTGAAGTCGTACTGTCCGCTGAGCGACAACATCCGTGCGCCGGTGTCGCCAACCGTGCTGCCGCCGCTGCGCATGGCCTGCGCCTGCCCATAGGTCAGCGAAACCATATAAGGCTTGGCCTGGTAGCTCAACGGAATCGCAAAGGCGTTGCGGCTCTGGGTGACGCCGGTCGCCTGGTCGCTTACGCGGTTGCGGTCCCACAGCAGGCCAAAACCCAGCTGGTTCCAGGTGTAGCCCAACGCCAGCCGGTCGGCAGTCTGGTCCAGCGTGCCCACCGTCTGGGCTGGCAAGGCACCCTGGTTGTCACGCTGCAGATGGAACCAGGCGCCCTTGAAAGCGCCCCGGGTGTACGCGGGTGCAACATACCAAGTGCGGTTGCGGCTGGCACCGGGTTCTTCGGCATCGGTGGAGTACGACACGATCCCCCCGAACCCATTCCACACAGGGGACTGGTAGCGGATGGTGTTGTTCATAAAGTTGCCAGCGAAATGCGCGCCATTGATGCTGCCAATCATGTTCAGCGAATTGGCCGCCTGCGGCGCAGCATCAAAAGACCCATGCACATCGTTGATGAACCAGTGGTGGCTGAAGTAGACCGACTGCCGGCCCAGTTGCAGACGCCCCAGGCGGTCGCTGCCCATGCCGACATAGATATTGCGCGGCGTGCTCTGGGTGCCGGTGTCGGCATTGAAGCCCCACTCCAGGTGGTAGAAGGCCTGCAAGCCATCGTCCAGACTCTCCTTGCCGTCGAAATAGAAAAAACTGGTGCCGTCGTTGAGGCGGCTGGTGGCCGTGCCCGGCCCCATGGAGATCGTGTTCAGCCCGAGCTTGACCTGGCCACCCAGCGTCACCCCGCTGGACTGCGCCCAGACCGGCGCACAAACCGATGCACACAAAGCGCTGATAGCGCCAGAAAAAACGCACACTTTCATCGTGGTCTCCTAGGTGTTGCAGGCACTCTGGGTATGCAGAATTGCCAATTCACTTTCTTTGTTGAACCCATGATTCAACAAAAACAAAAGACCAACAACCGGGTTTTTACCAACAGGACTTACGCAAAATTTTCCTGGCCAGGCATTTTCCCGCCGACACACCAGGCGCAAGCTGCACCCAGGAGCCTGCCGGACTTGGGTCCGCATCGAAGCGAAATGGAGGCCCAGCGAGGACGGTTTTTGCCGACTTTGCAGCCGATGGCGCCTACAACACTAACGGTCATGCATGGGCCAAGCACCCCAAACGATGAAACCGCGCCGCGAGACGAGCGCGCCGCCCCCAGTGCCCCCGTGGATCTGCTCTGCCAGGCCACCGGGTGCGCCCCCTTGAGGGGGCGAGCGCCGCAGGCGCGACAGGGGTGGATCAAGTTCACCGCGCCGCGATGACGAGCGCCGCCCCCCAGTGCCCCCGTGGATCTGGCTCCGCCAGGCCACCGGGTGCGCCCCTTGAGGGGGGAAGCGCCGCAGGCGCTACGGAGGTGGATCAAGTTCACCGCGCCGCGATGACGAGCGCCCCCCCAGTGCACCCGTGGATCTGGCTCCGCCAGGCCACCGGGTGCGCCCCCTTGAGGGGGGAAGCGCCGCAGGCGCTACGGGGGTGGGCCACGTCAACAAGTTTCTTTTTTATCGCCCAATCCTGCCTACAGTGCACGGCCCAAGCGTGCCATGCCTTCGTCGATGTGTGCCAGGTCGGCGGTGGCAAAGCTCAGGCGCAGTGTGGCGTGGTCGGGTGCATTGGCGTAGAACGGCGCGCCCGGCACAAAGGCAACGCCCTGCGCAATCGCCCGCTGCGCCAGCACGGCACCGTCTTGTACGCTGCCGCCCGCGCCGCTGAGCCGGGCCCAAAAGAACAGGCCGCCCTGGGGCTGGGTGAAGCTGATGGCCGCACCCAGTTCGCGCTCAAGCGCCGCGCCCATCGCCTTGGCCCGTCCTGCGTAGACCTGGCGCACCTTGGCCAGCGTGGCCGGCATGCGTCCGGCCAGCAGGTATTGGGCGGCGGTGGCCTGGGCCAGGGTGCTGGTGTGGGCGTCGCTGAATTGCTTGCACATGGTGGCTTTTTCAAGCAGGGCCGGCGGGCCGATCAACCAGCCCACGCGCAGTCCGGGGCTGAGCACCTTGCTCAAAGAGCCGCAGTGCGCGACCCATTCGCGGCTGCCCGGAACTTGGGCGCTGAGCGCCAAGATGCTGGGCGGCGGTGCGGCGCCAAAATACAAGTCGCCGTAGGGGTCGTCTTCGACCACCAGTGTTTGGTAGGTGACGGCCAGCTCCAGCACTTTGCGGCGCCGCTCCAGGCTCAGGGTGGCCCCGCTGGGGTTGCCAAAGGTGGGAATCAGGTAGACGAACTTGGGCTTGTGCTCGGCGATCAATTGCTCAAGTTGCGCTGTATCAACGCCGTTTGCGTCGACCGGAGCGCAGATCAGCTCGGCACCGTACAGGCGAAAGCATTGGATGGTGGATAAAAAAGTGGGGCCTTCGACAATCACTTTATCGCCTGGACTGATCAAGGTTTTGCCCAGCAAATCCAGCGCCTGCTGGCTGCCGGTGGTGACGATCAGGTCTTCAGGGCGCAACGCTTGCACGCCCTTGCCGGCCATGAAGGCGGCCAGCTGTTCGCGCAGCGGCTGGTAGCCTTCGGTTGCACCGTATTGCAAGGCCGCACCGGGCGCCTCTTGCAGGGCTTGGTTGACGGCCTGCTGGATGCCTTCAACGTCGAACAGCGCGCTGTCCGGGAAGCCGCCCGCAAAACTGATGATGCCGGGTTTGCCCAGCAACTTGAAGAGTTCGCGGATGGCCGAGGTTTCGACGTTGTCCAAGCGGGTGGCGAATTGCAGTGGCATGGTGGTGTCCTTTCGAGCGCCATTGTCGCCGCTCGACCAACGCGGTCTGCGCGACCTGCGCCATGCACGCAGCGGCCCGGCTCGCTTAGACTGCGCAGCATGAAAACCGCCGCCATCGAAGCTTTTTTTGCCACTTTGCAAGCCGCCAACCCCGAGCCGGTGACCGAGCTGGAGTACAGCAGCCATTTTGAGCTGTTGAGCGCCGTGTTGCTGTCGGCGCAGGCCACCGATGTGGGGGTCAACAAGGCGACGCGCCGCTTGTTTGCCGTGGCCAATACGCCGCAGGCCATTTTGGATTTGGGGCTGGACGGGCTGGAGGGCTTTATCAAGACGATTGGCCTGTACCACAGCAA
>JAYVXE010000368.1:0-12506 GCA_043785395.1 Burkholderiaceae bacterium
AAGCGACGTCACCTCGGTGGAGGCGATATTGCTGAAAACGGCGACGTCAAGATTACCGGCCGTGGTGTCGTTTTCATGGATGGTGTCCACCCCGGAACCTCGGCTGAACAGGTAGGTGTCATTGCCTTTAGCACCTTCCAAATAGTCATTGCCAATGCCGCCCTCTAGCGTATCGGCCATCGCACCACCGTACAACTTGTCATCGCCCGCCAGTCCGTAAATTCGATTGCCACGGTCATTCATGCTAAAAATGGAATTGGCATTGGCATCTCCGGTCGTGGTGACAAGTGCATTAATTTGCTCTCGCTTCCATACCACGCCATTGCTGAACTTGAATTGTTCAATTTCATTGTTCGAGAAAGAAAAATAACCGGTCACCGTGAGCTGGTCGCTGGCTCCGTACTTCATCACCAGGTCATTGCCTTTACACTCAAGCGACGTCACCTCGGTGGAGGCGATATTGCGGAAGGTGGCGACATCAAGATTACCGGCAGTAATGTCGTAGTCGTTGATGGTGTCTGCCCCTGAGCCTCGACTGAACAGGTAGGTGTCGTTGCCTGTGCCTCCATTCAAATAGTCATTACCCGCACCGCCATCTATGGTGTCATCACCCCGCTCTGCATACAAGGAGTCATTCCCGGCCCCCCCATCGAGCAAATCATTACCTTGACCTGTATTAAATAAGTTGGCCGTGGCATCTCCAAGAAAAATATCCTTATCCCACGAACCACCGTGCGCACCCTTCAAATACACGCCCATTCCCGCCAGCTCGGCCCGCACAGGGGAGTCCATCGGCAAGCCGTCAATCCAGCTGCGCAGCAACCCCATACCATCAAAACCTACCGTCTGCAAAGTTTCGGTGGCATAGCGATTCAGATCGACCAGATCCGCCAGCGCGGTACGCTCCGAGGTTTTTTTACCCGTAGCCAGCAAGGAATTCAGAGCGCGGATATCAAATCCAACACCTTTTTCACCAATGGTCAACTCAATACTTTCCAAATAAGGCTTCAGCCGTGTTTGCACAACAAGTGCACCGTAGATGCTGTCTTTGAGCTCGTCGTAGCTTTGTTGCAGCAGGGCCAGTTGTCGCGCAGGAGGGTTAATGGTGTACTCGGTTTTGCCTCCGCCACTGCCCAATACGCTCAAACCGAGCGCCTGCCTCGGCGCACCTTTTTCGTAGAAGCGACCGCCGTTGAAAACTTCCAGCACGCCAATCAGGTTGCGGTACTGCGCTTCGCTCATGCCTGCGGGCAGGCCTTTGACCAACACTTTGCCGCCCAAGACCTGTTCCAGGCTTTGCCAATAGGTCGAACTCTTGGCCCATGTGGTGATCAGCCCGTCGAGGAGCGCACGCTGCGCATTGCGGGTCGTCCCCACGGCAAAGGCGCTGACGGCCGCAGCCAACGCTGGCGACAGGCTGTTGGCTTCGACCAGGTCGCGCACCCGGCCCGAGCCCTGCAACTGGGGCAGCGCCTTGGCTTTTTCTGTGAGCATGATTTTGTCGGTGAACTCCCGGTGGAACGGGTTATTTTCCAGATCGACAGCGCCAGAGGCCAGATCGACCGCGCCAACCGTCTGACTTTGCCCGCTGCGCGTGAAAGTTGCACTTTCGGCCACGAAGTTGCCATTGATGGTGGCGCCGGCCTGCCCACCCGTGGCGCTGCCCACGACGCCGATGCGGCTGATGCCCAAGGCATCAAGCGTGAAGAGTTCGCCTGTGTTGGTGACGCCGTCCTGGTTCAGATCGCGCCAGACCTTGACCTGACTCCAGGCACGGTCTGCGGCCGTGAACTGGCCGTCGCCAGTGCTGTCCAGATCGCGTAGCGCGTCAAAACCGTTGGTCGCCTTTTGGCCATTGGACTTGAGGGTGTCCACGCCGAACAACTCCCGGCCCGAGTCGATGCGCCCATTGCCGTTGAGGTCGCGCACGAGGATGCCGTCGTCGCTGCCGATCCAGCCCGTGCCGGTACGCACGCCGTCGGCGTCGTGGTCAAAAAGAACTTTTCCATTGGCGCGCCCCAACTCCAGACCGTCGCCGTCCAGGTCAAGCATCAGCGGGTCGCGGGGGGCGACCCAGTTGCGGGCGGCTAGGAAAAGGTCGTTGAGGAAATCCGAAAGTCCGTACGTTAATTTTTCAGGTTTATATTCAGCCAATTTACTCCCTGAATCGGGCGAATCTATACCGCCTGGAGTACTCCAAAAATCAGAATCAGACATTGTAAATTTTATCAAAGGAAGCTTATCCGGCGCCAACTTTGGATCATTGCCACCGGGCAGAGACCTCCTAAAATCTCTCCATAAATCTGGTGCAATTTCCCTGTAACGATCAAGTATTTCAGGCATTTTTTTCAAAAGATCAAAAGTAGATGGGTAATAATTATCAAGCGCACGATCCGCAGGAGTTACCCCTTCCAGTCTATTGTTCAAGTCTGCCCAATAGCGCTGTTGATTCAATTCAATCTGTCGCCAAGAGGGCGCAGGACTAAACCATCCAAATGTTCCAAGATCCGGGCTCGGGGGAGCCAAATACCACTTCCCATCGGCTTCGTTGTATGTATACCCTTCAATCTTGTTAACATCCATCCATCCGCCAGCATTTGTATGGGTGAGTGCGGATCCAGCCCCCAAAACTTTAGCACCGACTACTTGTGCCGTAATGCTATTAATGCCCATATTTATAAACAACTTACTTATATTCATGATATCACCCATAAAAGAAAATCAACAGGAAAATCCAAAGAAAAATCAATAAACAGCAAAAACAGAAGCCGAGAACAATAGACCACTCATAACTGATATCGGATTTTGCAATCCGGGATTTTTTTAAAACCCACCAAACCAAGCGTCCAAAGAAAAGGAAAATAATATCAAGCAGATCCATAACCATTTCTCATCCTAATTTATAAGCAATGCGACTTGCCAGCGCATCTTTAAAAAGGGCAGAATTTGGCAAATCTGCATAGCTTGCGGCCCGGATTGATGCGGCCCCAGCCGCTTTCATGGCTTGCTGTGAGTCGTATTGACGCAATGCCGCAGCTGCAAGCGCATTCTTCTGAATGCTTGAAATGCCTCCTACTCCAAATGTAGAATCAATTAAAATATCCATCTGTAGTTTCACGGACTCGGCACCAATTCCCGCAGAATCCCACCAATCAAGCTGGAAGTTAGAATAATCAATAGTTTTTTCAGGCATGTGTATTTCCTTTTGATAACAAAGATTTAAAAGCCAACGGAAAGATTAAAAATAAAAAAGAATTTAATCCAGAGAGCGCAAATGAAGAAATGCACACTATCCACAACTGCGACAGCCTAGAGGCATTAACACAAGGCCTGCAATAATCACTGTCAATAAATCCAAAATTGAAAGCAATCCAAACAAAAAAACCATAAATCATTAAGGATAAAAAGAAACCAAAAACGCGAAAGGATTTCGTTTTTTTTGCGCTTTTTTCAAGGTATTTTTTTGGAATATATTTCCGTGCCTTAGGGGATGCGATTATCCAATAGGTTTGCACAAAAACCATCACCCAAGCAAATACCAAGAACAGTTTGGTATTGTGCGGAAACGCCGACCGTTCTACCCAAAGTGCCACAGAAGGTACCGCTGCAGCAATCCAGTCAGCGGTAGGCCCAATGATGGGAAGGGCCAGCACCTCCTGTGCGGGTATCCAGTACAAAATAGCAGAGCCAATGAGCACCAGCCACCAAGGCTTGAGGGCAAGCAGCGTTGGATCTTCCGTGATCTCTTCGATATTGTTAATGGGTGGCAAGTACATAAAATCCTTTCATCAAGTATGTTACTTTTAAAAAATCTATTAGGGATGAAATTCAACATCATGCCGTGGCCGATATAAAAATATCCGATACCTTTCGACATCAATACCCATAGGACTTACGAAAAATACCTTCCGTTCAAACGCTGCACTCCAATCCTCACCGCTCCCTCAAACTCTCCCCCGCCGCCCTTTGCACCGGGCTCAGCAAATACTCAATAATCCTTCTCTTGCCCGTCTTGATTTCCGCCGTCAGGTTCATTCCTGGGCTTAGGCGGATGTCTTTGCCGTCTACGTTGATGGTGTGCTGGCCCAGCTCCAGCGTCACCGGGAAGATGGCGCCGCGTTTCTCGTCGTTCACTGCATCCGCCGTCACGGTTTTGACGGTGGCGGGGATGGTTCCGTAGCGGGTGAAGGGGAAGGTCTCCAGCTTGATAGCGGCTATTTGGCTGGGGTTGACGAAGCCGATGTCTTTGTTGTCCAGCGTCACTTCGGCGCGCATCTGGGCGTCGTCGGGCACGATCACCATCAGCGGCTGGGCCTCGGTGACGACGCCGCCTTCGGTGTGGGTGGCCAGTTGCTGCACGGTGCCGGCCACCGGGGCTTTGAGGGTGGTGAGTTTCTCGCGCTGTTCGGCCTTGGCCTGCTCTTGGGTGCTTTGCTGGCGTTTGAGTTCGCCCTGGGCTTCGCGCTCGCGCAGGGCGTGGCGGGTTTCGGCCAGGTAGGAGGCGCGGGTGTTTTCGCTCTCGCGCAGCGTGGCCTGGGCTTCGAGCAGGCGGGCGCGTTGGGTGGCCAGGTCGCGCTCCAGCTCGATGCGTTCGCGGCTGCGGTCTTGGTTGGCGTGGCTGGACACGAAACCTTGCGCGGCCAGCTGTTGGAAGTCGGCTTCGCGCTGGCGGGCATGCGGCACGGTGGCCTCCAGCTTGGCCACCATCTCGCGCACGGTGGCAATCTCGGCCTGGCGGCGGGCGATCTCGGCGCCAGAGCGGGCCAGTTTGGCGCGGATGTCGCTCCATTCGGCGCTGAGCTGGGCATGGGTGGCGCTGCTGTCGCTTGGGCTCCAGCCGGGGGGCGGTGCTTTTACATTGAAATAAGCCTCTTTCGCATATGTATCAAGCGATGATAGCTCTTGTTTCAATAGCATTTGTTGCAAGGTCTGGGTGCGCAAAACTTCGGACTGGGCGGACTTGAGCTGTTCCTGCACGCTGGTTTTGTCGGCGCTGGCGCTGGTGGGGTCGAGCTCGACCAGGGTCTGGCCGGCCTCCACGTGGTCGCCGTCCTTGACCAGGATGCGTTGCACCACACTCACCTCCAGCGGCTGGATGACTTTGGTGCGTTCGCTGACCACGATGCGCCCGGGGGCCACGGCGACGATGTCAACTTGGCCCAGGATGGCCCAGGCCAGTGAGATGAGAAAGAGTGCCATCAGTGCCCAGGCCAGGCGGCGTGGCGCCGGGTGCACGGGCGTTTCTTGCAGGCTCAGGGCGGCGGGCAGGAAGGCTGCTTCGTCGGCCAGGCGGCTGGGGCCGGCCAGTTCATGGCGGTGTTGCCAGGCGGCACGGAGTACGGTGCGGTAGTGGACCAGCAGTTCGATGATGGGGTGGCGGGGGCTGGATGTGTGCATAGTGGGAAGGTGGGCTTAATAGTGTCGTAATAGGGGGGCATGGATACTGGTTTTTGATATCATCAATTCATGGAAACTATCCAACCCACTGCATCCCGCTGTATGAGGTGCGCACAGTCCTTCAAGTGGACACCGCGGAACTGGCTTTGCCAGGCCGCTGGTGTCGCCCCCAGCAAGGGGGGTGGCGAGAGCGCAGCGAAGCCTGGGGGTGAATAGTTACCGCCATGAACACCCAGCAGCGCAAAACCTTGGGCTTGGTTTTTGCCAACCCCGTGAACGGCAATTTGGAGTGGCGCAAGATTGAATCTTTGTTGCTCGCCGTGGGCTGCGTACGCACCGAGGGGGAGGGTTCTTCCGTGGCGTTTAGCCATAGCGGGGTGACGGTGTATTTCCACCGCCCGCATCCGCAGCGTGAGGCTTTGCGGTACCGGGTGTCGGATGCCCGCAAATTTTTAGAAACGATTGGGGTTACACCATGAATGCCATGTTTTACAAAGGGTATAGCGCCCGTATTGAATTTGACGCAGAAGACCGAATTTTTGTGGGCCACTTGGCGGGCATCCGCGACATCGTGGGCTTTCACGGCAGCAGCGTGAATGAGCTGGTGGCCGCGTTCCATGAGGCGGTGGATGGCTATCTGGCGCACTGTGCCCAACTCAATCTGCCTGCCAACAAACCGTTTTCGGGCCGGGTGCTGCTGCGTATGCCTGCGGAGGTGCACGCGCGGGCCAGCGTGGCGGCACAAATGGCGGGTATCAGCCTGAACCAATGGGCCACCAACGCACTGGAGCAAGCCACCCACGTGTGAGTTGGTGCGCAAGCCTCTCATGCAGCTACCCCGTCGCTTGCTTGTCCACCGGCCTGCATGGCCCACAGCCGGGCGTAGATACCTTGGGGTTTGGCCAGCAGGGCGTCGTGGGTGCCGCCTTCGACGATGCGGCCTTTGTCCATCACCACAATGCGGTGGGCGTGGCGCACGGCGGAGAGGCGGTGGGCAATGATGAAGACGGTGCGGCCTTTGCAAATGTGGGCCATGTTGCGTTGCACGATGGCTTCGCTCTCGTAGTCCAGGGCGCTGGTGGCTTCGTCAAAGATCAGGATGCGCGGCTGGGTGAACAACGCCCTCGCAATGGCCACCCGCTGGCGTTGTCCGCCACTGAGCGAGGCGCCCTGTTCGCCGACCATGGTGTCGTAGCCCTCGGGCAGTTCGCTGATGAATTCGTGCGCGCCCGCCAGCTGGGCGGCCTGCATGACGGCCTCCAGCGGGGCGGCCGGGTCGGTGATGGCGATGTTCTCGCGCACGCTGCGGTTGAACAGCATGTTTTCTTGCAGCACCACGCCCACTTGGCGGCGCAGTTGGGCGGCGTCGACAAGGCTGATGTCGATGCCGTCGACCAGCAGCCGCCCTTGCTCGGGGGTGTACAGGCGCTGGATGAGTTTGGTCAGGGTGCTTTTGCCGGAGCCGGAGCGACCGACGATGCCGATGACTTCGCCGGGCCGCACCTCCAGGCTCACGTCGTGGAGCACGGGCGCGGCCTCGGGGCGGTAGCGAAAGCTGAGCTTGTCCAGGGTGACGCGGCCTTGGAGCGCGGGCAGTTGGGCTGCGGTGCTGGGCAGGACTTCGGTACGGGTGTTGAGGATGTCGCCCAGGCGGGCCATGGAGATGCCGGTCTGCTGGAAGTCGGTCCACAGTTGCGCCATGCGCATGATGGGCTGCGAGACGCGCTGCGCAAACATGTTGAAGGCGACAAACTGCCCGACCGTGAGCTGGTTGTCCATCACCAGGTGGGCGCCGTACCAGAGGGTGGCGGCGTTGACAAGTTTGCCGATCAGGTTCACGCCTTCGTGCGCCCAGGTGGCGAGGTTCTGGGTCTTGAAGCTGGCCGAGACGTAGGCGGCGAGTTGCTTGTCCCAGCGCCGCGCAAAGGCGGGTTCCAGCGCGGTGGCCTTGACGGTTTGGATGGCGCTGACTGTCTCCACCAGCATGGCCTGGTTCTCCGCGCCACGGGCGAACTTGACGTCCAGGCGCTGCCGCAGCAGCGGCACCACGGCCAGGCTGAGCCCAAAGTACAGCGGCATGCTGACCAGCACGATGAGGGTCAGCGGCACGCTGTAGAACAGCATCACGGCGATGAAGACGATGGAGAAGACGACGTCGAGCAACACGGTGAGCGCGTTGCCGGTCAGGAAGCTGCGGATGTTCTCCAGCTCGCGCACGCGGGCCACCGAGTCACCCACGCGGCGCGCCTGGAAGTAGGCCAGCGGCAGTTGCACCAGGTGGCGAAACAGGCGCGCGCCCAGCTCCACATCAATGCGGCTGGTGGTGTGGCTGAACACATAGGCGCGCAGGCCGGTGAGCAGGCTCTCGAACACCACCACCACGACCAGCCCCATGACGAGGACGTCCAAGGTGGTCAGCCCCCGGTGCACCAGCACCTTGTCCATCACGACCTGGAAGAACAGCGGTGAGACCAGCCCGAACAGCTGGAGCATGAAGCTGATGAAGAGGATTTCTCCGAGCAGCTTGCGGTGTTTGACGAGGCTGGGGATGAACCACGAGAAGTCGAACTTGGCCAGCGCGCCGGCCAGGCTGGCCCGGCTGGTGATAAGGATCAGCTCGCCGCTCCAGCGCTGGGCGAAGACGTCAAGCGGCTCAATGGTCGGGCGGGCCGAGGCCGCTGAGGGGTCTTGCAGCAGCACGCGCTGCGCGTCGCACTGGGCGATGACGACGTAGCGGCCACCGGCGGCGTCGTGCAGCAAGGCCAGCGCTGGCAGCGGGGTGAGTGCCAGGCGCTCGATCCGGCTGTGGCTGCGTTTGGCGTGCAGGCCAAGCTGCTTGGCGGCCAGCAGCAACGCGCCGCTGCCGATCTCTTCGCCGGGTGACAAGCCCATGCTGTGCGCCAGCGTCGCCGGGTCGGCTGCCACCTGGTGCAGCCGTGCAATCAAACACAGGGCGGCGAGCGCGGAAGAAGGAGGCTGGTTGGAGGGCGTGGGGGGCTGGCTTGCGCCCACGGCGTTTTCAGGTGCAGTTTGCGGCCCTAGGGTGCCCATGCTTGCTGCTCCAGTCATGTGTGTTGCGCGTTAATGTTTTTAGGACTTACGCAAACCTTGTTGATAGACACTACCTGTAGCGTCTAAGCTTGTTGAAAAACGCTACCAGTGGATTTTTGCGTAAGTCGTGGTTTTAAACGAATTGAATCATTAAAACACAACTATTCACAAGCAAAGCCGCATTATGTTTCGCGTGCCAGGGCAGATTGCATCCCTGCCGCAGCCCTTTTTTCACACCAAAAAATCCTCCGCGACCCAACCCCCACCCCCCTCCAAGCCTCAACCCGGCGCGCCGCTGCGCGGCAAGGCCGCGTCCAATACCTCAACCCAGTGCCGCACCGGTGTGGCTGTTGCGCTTTGCAAATGGCTGATGCAGCCGATGTTGGCCGAGACGATGGTCTGGGCTTGCAGCGCTTGCAGGTGGCCGAGTTTGCGGCTGCGCAGGGACGCTGCCAGCGCGGGTTGCAGCAGGGAATAGGTGCCGGCTGAGCCGCAGCAGAAGTGGGCTTCGGTGCTGGGCAGCTGCACTTGGAAGCCGAGTGCGCGCAAGTGGGTCTCAACCCCGCCGCGCAATTTTTGCCCGTGTTGCAGGGTGCACGGCGGGTGGTAGGCCAGTAGGCCGGGCGCGGGGGTGATGCGCCCTTGCAGTGCGCTGGCGAGCTCGGGCAGCCACTCGCTGATGTCGCGGGTCAGGGCGCTGATGCGGGCGGCTTTGGCGGCGTAGGCGGGGTCGTCTTGGAGCAGCTCGGCGTAGGCTTTGATGGTTGCGCCGCAGCCGGAGGCGTTGCTCACGATGGCCTCGACGGCCGGGCCAGGGTTGGCGTTGTCGGCGCTGCCGGTGGCTTCCAGATAAGGCCACCAAGCGTCGATGTTGGCGCGCATGTGGGCGCGTCCGCCGTCTTGGTCGTTCAGGTGAAATTTGAGTGCACCGCAGCAGCCGGCCGGCTTGGGCACCAAGCATTCGATGCCGATGGCGTCGAGCACGCGGGCGCTGGCGGGGTTGATGTTGGGCGCCAGTGCAGGCTGCACGCAACCCGTTAGCAGCAGCACTTTGCGGCTGTGTTTGCGCACGGGCCAGCCACCAGCTACCGGCGCGGGCGATGGCGGTACTTTGGCTTGCAATGCCGCCGGCAGCAGGCCGCGCACGGCCTGGCCGAGCTTGAGCGCGGGGCCGAACAACGGCGACGGCAGACCGGCCCCCAAGGCCCAGCGCACGGCGCGTTGGCCGGGGCTGCGCGGTACGCGGGCGTCGACAAGTTTGCGGCCCAGGTCGAGCAAGTTACCGTACTGGACGCCGCTGGGGCAGGTGGTCTCGCAGCTGCGGCAGCCCAGGCAGCGGTCCAGGTGCAGCTGGGTGGCTCGGCTTGGCGGCTGGCCTTCGAGCATTTGCTTGACCAGGTAGATCCGCCCCCGTGGGCCGTCGAGCTCGTTGCCCAGCAGCTGGTAGGTGGGGCAGGTGGCGTTGCAAAAGCCGCAGTGCACGCAGCTGCGCACAATGGCCTCGGCCGCCAGCCCGTCGGGCGTGCCTTGGAATTCGGGGGCGAGTTGGGTTTGCATGGAGGGGATTAAGCGTCGGGTGGCGGTGGCGGTGGCGGTGGTGGTGCGGGTGGCGGGGTGGCGGGCGCGGCGGCGGCCGGTTTGGCGCGGCCACTGGCGCGGGCCAGCAGTTGGCGCAGCAGTTGCTGCATGTGGCGCAGGCGCAGGCTTGCACCAATCCGCGCCAGCAATTGGCGCAGCATGGCCGAGCGCTGTACGTCTTCTAAAAAAGGCGGCAGCGACAGCGCCAGCAGCAGGGCCGCCAGTGGCACGACGCAGATGAAGCCGACATATTTGAAGCCGCCCGCGCCCATCAGGCCGCCCAGGATGAACATCCCAATCAGCCCGCTAAAGCGCCGCAGGCGTTGCCGGTTGGCGCGCACCAGGGCCGCTGCCGGCGTGCCGTGGCGGTTCCAGTACAGCATTTTTCCAAGCTCGATACCAAGGTCGGTGATGTTGCCGGTCATGTGGGTGGTGCGGATTTTGCCGCCCGAGGTCTTGGTGCTGACGGCGTTTTGCAAGCCCATGATGAAGGACAGCAGCAGCACGGTCAGCGGCACGGCAAACGGTGTGCGCCAGGTCAGGGTGATCGCGCCCATCAGGCCAAACACCAGCATCAGCGCGGCCTCGATCAGGAGTGGCAGCGCGTAGACATTGCGCACTTGGTTTTGCCGCGCCCAGTTGACCAGCATGGCGCACACCGCCGCCCCGCTGATGAAGGCCAGCAAGGCGCCCATGCCGTTGAGCAGCAAGGTGCTGCTGCCCAACACCAGCGCATCGGCCACCTGCGAGGCAAAGCCGCTCATGTGCGAGGTGTACATGTCCAGTACCAAAAAGCCTCCGGCGTTGACAGCGCCGGCGTTGAACGCCAGCAGCAAGCCCAGTGTGCTATTGGTCGACGGCGCCCGGTGGCGGCCCATGAGGTAACGCAAGCGCCGCACCGGGGACGGCCTCAGAGATCGGCGTAGAGCCGACCCCGGTTCAGAATTCGCGCCGGGTCGAAGGCCTGCTTAAGCGTTTGGTGGATTTTCTGCAGCGGCACGGATAATGAATCAAATCTTGCTTCACCGCTTTCTACACATGCATTGTTTGCTATAAATAATGTAGCATGCCCGCCCAGCTCGGCAACCTGCTGCCGCAACTGTCTGGCTGCGGCCACATTGCCTGCGTCCAGCCACAACCAGCGCTGTGCGCCGTGCCACTCCAGCAGTTGCGCCGCGCCGCCCAGCGCCAGCGCCGCTGCGCTTGGCGGCAGCGACAGGCGCCACAAATCGTGCTGCGCCCGCGCCTGGAACCACGGCAGTTGCTGGTCGCGGCAGCCCTGCCAAAGTGCGCTGGCCGGTGCCGCGTCGAGCCGCTCGCCGCCCAGCTGGCGACACGCCGCGTCCACCGCCGCCCGCGCACCGCGCAGCCGCAGATGCAGCACATCAGCGCCCGCCGTGTGCTGCCAGCAACTGGCGTTCAAGGGCAGCGGCTGGCCGCCCCAGCGCTGCAACTGCTGCAAGGCCTGTTGCTGGCCCCACTCAAAACACAGCGTTGCCTCAGCCGGGGCCTTGGGCATCACTTTGAGGCTGACATCGGTGATCAGCCCAAGCGTGCCGAGCGCGCCCACCATCAGGCGCGAGACGTCGTAGCCGGCGACATTTTTCATCACCTGGCCGCCAAACCGAAGCAGCTCGGCGCGCCCGTTCAGCAGCGAAACACCGAGCACAAAATCCCGTACCGCGCCGGCATTGGCCCGGGCCGGGCCGCTCAGGCCAGCCGCGACCATGCCGCCCACCGTTGCGCCGGCCGCAAAGCGCGGTGGCTCAAACGCCAAGCACTGGCCCTGTGCCGCCAACGCCTCCTCCAGCTCGGCCAGCGGCGTGCCGCAGCGCGCCGTCACCACCAGCTCACTCGGCTCGTAGGCGCTGATGCCGCACCAGGCACGGGTGTCCAGCAGCGCATCGCTGCTGCTGTGGCCGTAGAAGTCCTTGCTGCCGCCACCCCGGATCCGCAGCGGTGCCGCAGCCGCCACGGCTTGGCGAATTTGCGCAGAGAAATGCTCAAGAACGGGTTCCATAGACGGCTATCGTAGTGGCTTGGCAGACGCTGCCCACCGCGCACAGCTAAAAATTTTAGAACTGGACGCCAAGCTGCGCGCTCGATGCTCCCCCACCGGGTTGACGGATTTTTACCAAGGCCAACGCTGGGCCTCAACGTAATAGGACTTACGCAAACCTTGTTGATAGACACCATCTGTAGCGTCTGAGCTTGTTGAAAAACGCTACCTGTGGATTTTTGCGTAAGTCGTGCGTAAGTCGTGATTTGCCAGGCACAAGGTGCAGTCCAGCCAGCGCTTGCGTCCAGCAGGCTGCTTGGCGCAAGTTTTGCGCTTCTGGTACGGATTTAACGTGAAACACCCCCGAAGCACCTGCGGCGCTTCCCCCTCAAGGGGGCGCACCCGGTGGCCTGGCAGAGCCAGATCCACGGGTGCACTGGAAGCGGCGCGCTCGTCTCGCGGCGTGGTTTCATCGCTCGGT
>JAYVXE010000369.1:0-3935 GCA_043785395.1 Burkholderiaceae bacterium
GTTTGTTTCCAGTTCGCTGGCCAGCTCGGCGTCGAACTTTTCTAGGCTAAATTTCATGGTTTCTTTCAGTTGGAGTTGCGGGAAAAACGGTTCTTTGACTCTTCAATGCGCCGCTCGGCGCGGTCGATGGCGTTGAACACCTTCACGGCCTGTTGCGGCAGGCGCGGGGTCAGGCGCCAGGCGCCGGTGTCGGCATCGCACTCGGCCACGCCAGCCGTGAGCAGGTTGTCCAGGTCGCGGGTGATCTTGGGTGCCGAGCAGTCCATGGCCTTGGCCAGCACGCCGGGGGCAAAGCCCTTCACCACGTCGTCAAACATCAAGATCGCCAGCTTCAGGATGCGCTGCTGGGCCTCGTTGGTGTAGATGGTCTTGCGGGCGCTCATGCCGTCACCTGCAGCTTCTTCAGGCTTGTCAGGTGCTGCTTCAGCAGCCGCGTCACCTCAACCTGCAGCCGGTCGGCCAGCCAGCCGCTGGCGATTTCGATCTCGCCATAGGTGGTGCGGATGGCGCAGCCGCGGGCGATCTCGGGCACCCGGCGCGCCAGGTCGTACTCGGTTTGCCGGATGCGCAGGTCCTGCTCGGCGGCGCTCTTCATGCGGCCTCCCGGTCATTGGCAGCGGGGCTGAAAAAGTCAAACTCGGGCGTGCTGCTGTGCTCGACGTTGGCGTGGTGCCAGCTGACCTGCTGCAGGTGCGCCGTCAGCGCCGCCAGCACGGCGCCGGTGCTGGCCTGGCAGGGCGCCGCGTAAAAGTCGGTCAGCAGCTGCAGGGCGCTGGCAAAGCCGCTGTTGAGCGCCACCATGTCGGTGTGGCCGGCCTTGCTGCCGGTCGGCATGTCAATCACCAGCTTGCCCGCCGCCATGGCCTGCCAGATGCTGGCAAAGTGGCAGCCGCAGGCGCTCTCAAACGCCAGCAGCAGGTTGGCCGGCAGGCGCCCGCTGGCAACCCACTTGTACAGGCTGTCGTGGCTGGCGCCCATGCGGTCGGCCACCCGCTCGACGCTGAGGTTATGGCGGTCCTTGGCGAACTCGATGCACAGGCGCAGCGCCTCGGTCAGGCTGGCCGGGCGCGCCAGTTTCCAGTTGCGGCGCGTCACTGGATGGCCCCCGTTGGGCAGGACAAACCGCTTTCCAAACAAACCGCCGGGCTATGGCTGGCTAAAGGGCGCACCGGGGTGCAAAGTAGGGGTGTGGGCATCAACGACTCTCCATTTTTTTAAGGGACAACAACTGTGGAAAAAATGACGACGATCAAACTGGCGGCGCTGACGGGCGACCTGGCGGCCGAGGTGCAGCGGCTGTCGACGGCGCTGGCCGTGCACGACAGTGCCTATGTGCTGCTGGCGCGCCACCTGGCGACGCAGGGGCTGGTGCGCCCGGTGCTGCTGGCGGGTGATTTGCAGATGATGGGCGCCCAGGGCGATGCGCTGTGGCAAGCCGGGCACGCAGGGCTTGCAGGCGCGCTGCTGCTGGCGCATGGCCTGCCATCAATGCAGCGGCCAGCCGCGCGGCCTGGCGCGCGGTGAGGGGGCTGGGGCTCATGCGGCCATGCGGCTGGCCGCCGTGCAAACCGCCTGGATGTCGCAAACCCGCAGGCCGTGCAGCAGCTTCAAAACGCTCAAGGCCCGTTGGTTGATTTCCTCAGGGTGCAGGAGCGAAGGTTTTGGCTCGGGGGTTGCCGGGCCGGCGTCAGGGCGGCGCAGCGCCCGCAGGCGCTCTGCGGTTCTGACATGGGAGCGCAGCAGCTCCGCCGAAATGCGCTCGGCTGCGGTGGGGGGCGTGTGGCTTTGACCGGTGTTCATGGTTTTTCCTTGGAGGTGTGAAGTGATGTCAAGCAATCAGGCTGCGACGGGGGTTTGGGTTCGGCAAAGAACTTCAAAGTCGTGCGGGCTACATGCGCAGCAGCCAGGCCACACAGCACTGCCAGGCTTTCGCGGCTCAGGTTGCCCTGTTCGGCAACAACAACGTCCACCAGCAATTGCACGATGCTCTGGTCATCGGGCATGCCAGTCGAAGTGCCGGCCAACAGGCCTATTCGGTCCGCCCACTGGTCTCTGGTGCGCTTGGGCGGGGCGAGGAATGGGTTGCGGCGTTGTTCCCGGTTCATGCGGCGGCTCCGGCAAAGTCCAGGCTGAACTGGCTCACCGGCGGCAACACGCGGCCCCACTGCGCGGCAACGGGCTTCTCAATGGCCCAGCGCAGGGCCGTGGCCGGGCTCAGGCGGGCCTTGAACACATTCACGGGGTTCAGGTAGCCGACCTCGAACATGCGGCGCAGGCAGCGGCCCACGCTGCTGGCCGAGCGCTGCACCTGCTGGGCGATCTGCTTGTTCTTCAGACCGGCCAGGGCCAGGCTGGCGATTGGGGCCCAGTGCGGGCGCAGCAGGTCCCAGAACTTGGTGCTCTGGATGTGCGGCATGGCGTGCTCGCCGTGCAGCGTGGCCAGGAAGGAGTTGATGACTTTGAGGTAAAAGTCCGCGCTGACATACATGGCATAAGCGATGACCAGTTCATCAACGACATAGGTGCCACGTTCTTCGTAAGGACCGGTCCTCACGGCGATAACTGCTCCAAAAAGTGTTACGCCAGGCTGAGTATCACTTTTTGCAATCAGCTCGTCGTCCAGAATCTTGATCGCCTCACGAATATGGGCAGAGCGCAAAAAATTGTTGGGTTCAGTGGAGCGCTTGTTTGCCCCCGCAGCCACAGCCGCCTTGTGCAGGTCATTGATGCGGAAGCGCCCGCTGGCGTGCCTGCGGATACTGATGTCGGCAAGGGTGAAAGCTTGGATGTCGGTGTTCATGTGTTTAAATCCGGGGTGGTTGAGTGGGAGGGGGCATCAGGCCAAGCTCTTGGCGGGGTCCGGCTTGATGCCCAGCTTCACGGCAATCTCATGCGGCAGGCCGCGCTTGCAGGCCGTGTAGCCGTTGAGAACCCGGTAAACATCGGTGCGCCGGAAGCCATTGCTTTCAGCCCACTGGGATACAGGGATGCCGCGGGCGGCGAAGTTGTCTTTAACTTGTCGAGGGGTCATGAAAGGGCTCCTTTTTTAGGGCGGGATGAAAGATATCTAAATCGTCTAGATATGGATTCTATCCATTTTTATGGATTGCGCAAGAATTTTTATGGCTACTTTTTTTGAACAGGCTTTGCTCCGCCTGAAAGACCAGCTTCAGGTGCAAACGGACAAGGAAGTGGCGAAGCTGCTGGGCATGGCACCCACGTCGTTCAATGAACGGAAAAAAAGAGACTCTTTCCCTCGCGACAAGCTAATGGCTTTGGCCGTGACGCGCCCCGACCTTCACATCGACGTGCACTACGTGTTGGCCGACTTCCCCACGCTGTCCACCTCGCTGGCGCACCAGCAGGCGGCGCGGGCCGCAGCGCAGCAGGATGCCGCTGCCTTGGCGGCGCTGTCATCCGAAGAGCGCGTGCTGCTGGATTACTTTCGCCAGGCGTCGCCACCGGTGCGCAAGGCGGCGCTGGGGGCGCTGCTGTCCGCCGTGCCCGAGGCCCGCGTCAGCGGCGGCATCCACCAAACCAGCCACGCCCAGGGCGGCGTGCAAGTGGGCCTGGCGATGGGCCAGGTCAAGGTCAAAACGAAAGGGAAGAAACCATGAAGAAATCAGTGATTCCGCTGGCCCCGGCCGGCGCTGGGCGGCATTGGCCCGACCTGCTGCTGGACCCCCACCGCGCGATGCTGGCACGCATGGCGCATTGGGAGCTGCCGCAGCCGCAGCCACAGCCGAACGTGACGCAGACCAGCACCGCTGCGGGCACGGTGCAGATCGGCCAGGCGGGGGGCGATGTGTGGGTGAACAGCCCGACGCACATCGGCTCCCAGGTCAACCACATCAGCCACGGCGTGGCCGCGCCCCAAGGCCAGGGCCTGCTCGACCATGACGCGCCCACCAGCTGGCCCGAGCTGCTGCGGGAGA
>JAYVXE010000370.1:0-3931 GCA_043785395.1 Burkholderiaceae bacterium
TGCGCAAGCCTCCTTCCACACCAACTCTGTCTCACCAAAGAAAAAACGTATGAACCGTATCGCATCGCACTTCGTCTGGGCGCTGGTCGCCCTGCTCGGAGCCTCTGCCTTGGGCGTGATTGCCCTGAACCAGGGCGAGCAAATCAATGCCCTTTGGATCGTCGTTGCGGCGGTGCCGGTCTACCTGATCGCCTACCGCTACTACAGCCGCTTTATCGCCGACAAGGTGCTGGGGCTGGACGCGACCCGCATGACGCCGGCCTACCGCCACAACGATGGGCTGGACTACGTGCCGACCAATAAGCACGTCTTGTTTGGGCATCACTTTGCCGCCATTGCGGGCGCGGGCCCGCTGGTGGGGCCGGTGTTGGCGGCGCAAATGGGCTACCTGCCCGGCATGCTGTGGATCTTGGCGGGTGTGGTGTTGGCCGGTGCGGTGCAAGACTTGATGGTGCTGTTCGTCTCGACCCGGCGCGATGGCCGCTCGCTGGGCGACCTGATCAAGTCCGAGCTTGGCCCGATACCGGGCGTGGTCGCGCTGGTGGGGGTTTTCATGATCATGGTCATCATCTTGGCGGTGCTGGCCTTGATTGTGGTCAAGGCCTTGACCAACAGCCCCTGGGGCACGTTCACGGTTGCGGCGACGGTGCCAATTGCGGTTTTCATGGGCTTGTATGCGCGCTACCTGCGGCCTGGAAAAATTGGCGAAGTCTCGCTGATCGGTTTTGTGCTGCTGATGCTGGCGATTGTCTCGGGCGGCTGGGTCGCCGAAAACCCAGCGATTGCGCCTTTCTTCACGCTCGACGGTGAGCAGCTGACCTGGGCCTTGATCGTCTACGGCTTCATTGCTGCTGTGCTGCCGGTGTGGCTGTTGCTGGCGCCGCGCGACTATTTGTCGACCTTCTTGAAGATTGGCACCATTTTGGGCTTGGCGATCGGTGTTTTTGTCGTCGCCCCTGAGCTGCAAATGCCCGCCGTGACCCAGTTTGTCGACGGCAGCGGGCCTGTATGGTCGGGCAATCTGTTTCCGTTTTTGTTCATCACCATCGCCTGCGGCGCGGTGTCGGGCTTTCACGCCCTGATCGCCTCGGGCACCACGCCCAAAATGCTCGAAAACGAAAGCCATGCGCGCCTGATCGGCTACGGCGGCATGCTGATGGAGTCTTTTGTGGCCATCATGGCGCTGGTGGCCGCCTCGGTCATCAACCCCGGCATTTACTTTGCGATGAACAGCCCGCTGGCCGTGCTTGGCCCAACGGCTGAATCGGCGGCCCAAGTCGTCAGCAGCTGGGGCTTTTTGCTCACGCCTGAGATGCTGGCGCAGTACGCGCAAGACGTCGGCGAAATCTCCATCATTTCGCGTGCCGGTGGCGCACCGACGCTGGCGGTGGGCATGGCCCACATCCTGCACCAGGTCATTGGTGGCAAGGCCATGATGGCTTTTTGGTACCACTTTGCGATTTTGTTTGAAGCCCTTTTCATCCTGACCGCCGTCGACGCCGGAACCCGCGCTGGCCGCTTTATGTTGCAAGACCTGCTGGGCACTTTTGCGCCGCAGCTCAAACGCACCGACTCGCTGCCCGCCAACCTCACCGCCACCGCACTTTGCGTGGCCGCCTGGGGCTACTTTTTGTACCAAGGCGTGGTCGATCCGCTGGGCGGCATCAACACCCTGTGGCCGCTGTTTGGCATTGCCAACCAAATGCTGGCGGGTATTGCGCTGACGCTGTGCGCGGTGGTGTTGGTCAAGATGAAGCGCGAGCGCTATGTCTGGGTGGCCGTGCTGCCGATGTTGTTCCTGCTGGTCACCACGATGACGGCGGGCTGGCAAAAAGTCTTCCACAGCAACCCACGCATCGGCTTTTTGGCGCTGGCCGACAAATACGCCGTGGCGCTGGAGCAGGGCCAGGTGCTGGCCCCTGCCAAGTCGTTGGAGCAAATGGGGCGTCTGATCTTTAACAACCGGCTCGACGCCGGGCTCACGCTGTTCTTCATGCTGGTCTTGGTGACGGTGCTCGTTTTTGGCATCCGCACCGCCTACCAGGCTTGGCGCACCAGCCATCCCACCGCGCGTGAGACACCGTTCGAGCCTTTGCCGGCCAACGCCCAACGCTGATAAATCCATCGCCACGCGTCGCGGCCCGTGCGGCTGCGGCGCACCTCGGCGAGATTGTTGATGACGGAGAGATTGTGATGCTGCAAGACATGCTCAAAGTAGGCCGCTACCTCGGCCACACAGCCCGACTGATGGTCGGTGTGCCCAACTACGACAACTACGTGGCGCACGCCCAGGCCAACCACCCCGAGTTGCCGGTGATGACCTACGAAGAGTTTTTCCGCAACCGCCAAGAAGCCCGCTACGGCGGTAAAAATGGCGGGCGCTGCTGTTGAACTCGGTGCGGCCATCCTCGCCGGTACCGCACAGCCGCAGGCCAAGTCCTGCGGCTGTGTGCCCTTGCGGCCAGATGCAGGCCCAGGGGCGCGCGCTTAGTCTGGCCAGCTGCTGTGGCCGCTACCTCGGCAGCGCAGACAAAGGGGCGGCGCAGCGCCAGCCCGCGCCCGATGCCCAAAGCCTTATGCGTTCGCGCTACAGCGCCTATGTTCTGGGCGCCTGCGACTACCTGTTGGCCACCTGGCACGCCAGCACCCGCCCCGCCGAATTAACGCTGGACGCCGCCACCCAGTGGCTGGGGTTGGCCGTGCGTTCGCAGCGGACGGTGGGCGCCGATCAGGCCGAGGTTGAATTCGTCGCCCGCTACCGCGACGCCGCCAATCCTGGGCGCGCCGTGCGCCTGCACGAGCGCAGCCGCTTTGTGCGCGAGCAGGGGCTTTGGTATTACGTGGACGGGGCTTGAAGGCTGAGGTCTGGGTTTTTGAGCGTTTAGCCGGTATGCCGCGCCAGGTTTGGTGGGTATGCCGCGCCAGGTTTGGCGAGGGGCCCTGTGCCTGACGCCCCGCAGCCGCGTCGGCCTGGGTTCAGGCAAAAAGGAATTGCGGCACGCCGCCATCGCTGCGCACGGGCTGGCAGGCGACGCCCCAGACGGCATGGATCAAACCCGCATCCAACATGTCCCGCTATGGATCAGGACTTACGCAAACCTTGTTGATAGACACTACCTGTAGCGTCTTAGCTTGTTGAAAAACGCTACCTGTGGATTTTTGCGTAAGTCGTGTGGATATTGCGCGCAGCAAGGTGGGCTACCTGGGTTGCGGCCAGCGCCCGCTGGACAATGCCGGCCCCGTCACGGCTGCGTCTCCAACGAAGGCAGCCGGGCGACGCTGCGGCGCCATTGCAGCAGCTCCGGCTGGCCCGGTTTGCGCGCACCAAAGAACATGGCCATCAACCCACCCGCGCTGTCGAACACTTCGACCGAGGTGAGCACCCCGTTGACGGTTGGTTTTTCCACGGCCCAGGCGTGGGCCAGCAGGTCTTCGCGCAGATGCAGGTTGAAGCCGGGGTCCAGCACGTTGATCCACTGCGCGTTGGCCGACGCCATCGGCATGATGCGGTGAACCGGCCCTGAATGGATTTGGATACAGCCCCCGCTGCTGACAAAAACCATGATTGGCGTGCCGTCCATGGCCACCTCGTCGAGCAGGCGGCGCACCGCATCGGTGCCAAGTTGGCGCGTGAACTGGCCCTCGACCAAGCGGAAGCTTTGCTGTCGCTCGACGCCAAATTTTTTGGTCAGGGCAAAAAATTCATGGCTGTCCTTCATCCTCGCCCATGCCGCAGCGAGGCCGTGCGCATCCAGGCCGGTGTCCGACGGCCGTGGTGCGGGCGCCGGCGCCGGGGTGAAGGCGTAGGCCGCAGCGGGTTGGGCAAAGCGCGCAACCAAGGCGTCAAACGCTTGGCGATCGCTTGTGCTGACAAGATGAGCCTTGTGCATGGCAACACCGTGGGCGTTGAAGAACTGGAGACTTTGCTTGG
>JAYVXE010000371.1:0-3927 GCA_043785395.1 Burkholderiaceae bacterium
CCTGGCTAGGCATTTTTTCGCAGACAGTACACCTGGTACGGCAAGAAAAAAGAACGACGCCAGGGCGGTTTTGCGTAAGTCCTAAGAGAAAAAAGCACACAACTGCCGCTTCTTCCGCTTCATGCCACCATGCGGATTGGATTTGAGCGCTTAGCGCGGAGACGGCGCCAGCCACTCCCTCCCAAGGACGACCCCATGCACTTTGAACTCTCAGAACAGCAACGCGCCTTTGCCCAGGCCGCGCACGACTTTGCCCAAGCCGAGTTGGCCCCCCATGCCGCGCACTGGGATGCCGAGTCTATTTTTCCTCGCACAGCGATTGCCCGCGCCGGTGCGCTCGGCCTGTGCGGCCTGTACGCCCCCACGCGTATTGACGGCTTGGCGCTGCCCCGGCTGGATGCCACGCTGGTGTTCGAAGAGCTGGCCGCCGTTGACCCGTCAACCACCGCCTTCCTCACCATCCACAACATGGCGACCTGGATGCTCGGCACCTGGGGCAGCGACAGACTGTGCGCACAGTGGGGGGCCGCCCTCAGCAGCGGCGAAAAACTGGCCTCGTACTGCCTGACCGAGCCGGATGCGGGCTCGGACGCGGCGGCGCTGCAAACCCGGGCCGAAGCGAGCGGCAACGGCTACCGCATCACCGGTAGCAAGGCCTTTATCTCGGGTGCGGGCGCCACCGATTTGCTGCTGGTGATGGCACGCAGCGGCGGCGCCGGGCCCCAGGGCATCTCGGCCTTTGCCGTGCCCGCCGATGCCGCCGGCATTGGCTACGGCCCGCTGGAGAAAAAACTCGGCTGGCACAGCCAACCGACACGGGCAATCCACTTTGACAATGTCTGCATCCCAGCCGAAAACCTTCTCGGCGTCCAGGGTGAGGGCTTCAAAATGGCCATGCAAGGCCTTGACGGCGGGCGCATCAACATCGCGGCCTGCTCGGTCGGCGCCGCCCAAGGCGCGCTAACCCAGACCCAGCGCTACTTGCACCAGCGGCACCAATTCGGCCGCCCCTTGGCCGAATTTCAAGCCCTGCAATTCAAGCTGGCCGACATGGCCACCGAGCTCATCGCCGCCCGCCACCTGGTGCGCTTGGCCGCCAGCAAGCTTGACAGCGGCCACGCCGACGCCCGCACCTACTGCGCCATGGCCAAACGCTTTGCCACCGATGCCGGTTTTCATATTTGCGATGCGGCGCTGCAACTGCACGGCGGCTACGGTTACCTGAGCGACTTCCCGCTTGAGCGGCTGCTGCGCGACACGCGCGTGCACCAAATACTCGAAGGCAGCAACGAAATCATGCGCGTCCTCATTGCCCGGCGCATGCTCGACGGCGACGCGCCTGCGCAACTGCGCTGAATGCTGGGCCGGGCGCCCAACACTGGCGCACCGCAGAGCAGCACGCCAATCTGAGCTGGAACTGCCCCCATCCCGGCCAAGCTTCTGCCGGCTTAAAGCCCGCCTTCCACCAAGGCCAAAACGCGCAACGGGCTGCCCGAGCCCCCCTTGATCTTGAGTGGGGCGGCCACAAAAACAGCGCCGGTGGGTGGCAACTGGTCAAGGTTTTTCAAGCATTGCAGGCCGTAACGGTTGGCCCCATGCATCAGCGTATGGCAGGGGTAAGCCAGTGGCCAAGCGTAGGACTGACCGGCGTCTGTATTGATGGTCTCGACCGCAAAGCCCAGCACTTGGCGCTCTTGCAGCAGCCACTCGACCGCGGCTTGCGTCGGCCCAGGGGTATGCGCACCGTCTTCACGCATATTGACAAACGCAGCTGGATCGCTGATGCGCTGGGACCAATCGGTGCGAAACGCCAGCCAAGCGCCGGCGGGAATACGGCCATGCTGCGACTCCCAGGTTTCGAGAAAATCGACCGTCAGCAACCAATCTGGATTATGCGCAACTTCGGCGCTGGCATTCACCACCACCGCCGGAGCGATGAAATTGGTACTGGCAATCGTATCCACCGTATTGTTCGGATGATCTTTGCCAGAAATCCAATGAACCGGCGCATCAAAATGGGTTCCAGTGTGTTCACCGCACGAGAAATTATTCCAATACCAACCCGGCCCAGCCTCATCATAGTGCGATATATTTTCCATTTTAAAACCCCAGGTCTGGCTGAATTGCGCAGGCAGCACCAGGGAAGGAAATTCAGTCGAAAGGGTGTGCGTCAAATCAATAACACGAATGTCGCCAGCAGCCATTTTAGCGGCGAATGAAGCCAGAGTGGTTTGCATCGAATGCTCCTTGCACAGGGTCAAAAAATCTCCCTCTTTGGGAAAAGGAAGCAAAAAATCGGCTGGTTTGGCACTTTTTGAAATGCCTTTATCTCACATGAACCAAAAAAACAACTTCACCCCAAGGAAACTAATCTGGGGTGATGTTCTTATTTTTAACCACGGCACTGAAAATTTTGGTTTCAGCTTGAACCATATTTTTAAATGCCACAGGACTGATGGGCATCGCATCGGCGCCCAGCTCGGCAAAGCGCGCCTGAATTTGGGGCTGGGCGAGCAAACGGTTTATTTCTTGGTTCAGGCGCAGCACATTAGCGGCCACGCTGTTGGCCGGGGCATAAATGCCAAACAAACTGTCGGCATAGACCGCGCCGAAACCTTCTTCGGCAAAAGTCGGGGCTTGGGGGTAATGGGGCGTGCGCTGGCTGCTGGCGACGGCCAGTAGCCGGAGCTTGCCACTGCGCACCGTCGGAAATACGGTGCCAGGGGCAAAACTAAAGTCAATTTGGCCCGCCATGGTGTCCTGGATCGCCGGTGCTGCGCCACGGTAGGGAATATGCGCGGCATCAATGCCTGCGTACTGCTTGAACAATTCGCCTGCCACATGCGGTGTACTGCCAGTGCCGGCCGAGCCATAGCTCAGTTTCCCAGGCCGTGCCCGTGCGTAAGCGACGAATTCTTGCAAATTTTTGCAAGGCAAATCAGGCCGGGTGATCAAAAATAATTGGCTATTGGCGAACAAGGCGACATGCACCAAATCTTTGTCCGCAACAAACGGCATGCGCTCAAAAATATAGGGATTGACCGACTCAATGGCGGTCGATCCCAACAAGAAGCTGTGGCCGTCTCCGCCATTGCGGGCCACTTCGGTCGCGGCCAGGTTGCCATTGGCACCGCTGCGGTTTTCAATCACCACGGGCTGGCCCAGTGCCTGTGAAAGCTGCGGCTGCACAATGCGCGCCATGACGTCGGCCAAACCACCTGGCGGATAGGCCACGACAATGCGTACCGGCTTGTTTGGCCAGCGGGATTGAGAATGCACAGCGCCTGCACCCAGCACGCTGGCGAGTCCGAGGACGGTATTGAAACGGCGTCGGCTCAGTCCAACAGAGGTGGATGGGACGAAGATCGGGGAGGACTGCATTTAACGGCTCCAGTGCTTTCATTCAAATCAGAATCGTGGCCCAGCCGCTCACGCCAGCTGGCACGAATCCTGGGCGGCTAAGGTGTACGAGGCGGCACCGGGGCATTTTTGAAATCAACGATCATTTTTTTGCATTATTTCAAAAATATTACCCCAAGGATCAAAAATATACCGGTATTCGATGCCGGTAAAACCCTCGTCGGTTTGGATACCATCAAAGACGGTGCAGCCGTTGCTTCTTAAAAGCTCCGAGGCATGCTCCAGATCATTCACCTCAAGGCAAAAGTGATGGCTTCCGATGCAGTTGCTTGGCAGGGGTGCTTGCGTGGTACTGACCGGTGCCACATAAGAAAAAAGTTCTATTTTTCCACCGCCAGGAATTTCCAGAAGAATTCTTTCGAGCTTGGCACCCACAATCCCCAAATGGGTCTCAGACCAGTCCCGTCCATCGGCATGGCGCGGGAGGTCTTGCACATTGATCGGGCCACTGCGCAGAACAATTTTTGCGCCCATTACCCGCTGGTAAAAATCCACCACAGGCTCCAG
>JAYVXE010000372.1:0-12441 GCA_043785395.1 Burkholderiaceae bacterium
CCAAGGTCTGGATCTGCACGCCGGCATCGTTGTAGTAAAACTCGCGGTGAACCTGCCAGCCCTGCGTCGCATAGAGGTTGCAAATGGCATCGCCCAAAGCCGCCTGGCGACCATGGCCAACGTGCAGCGGGCCGGTCGGGTTGGCCGAAACAAACTCCACCAGCACCCGCTCGCCGCGCTCCGGCTGGCGGCCAAACTCCAGGCCTGCGCCCAACACTTCGCGCACCACCTGCTGCTTCGCCGCCGGCGTGAGTCGGATGTTGAGAAAACCCGGCCCGGCAATCTCGACAGCTTCGACCCAGCGCTGAAATGGCGCGGACTGCAGCAAGCAGGCCCGCAAATTTTCTGCGACCTGGCGTGGATTTTGCTTCAGTGGCTTGGCCAATTGCATGGCGGCGGTGGTGGCAAGGTCGCCGTGGGCGGCGACCTTGGGCGACTCAAAAATCGCCTTATCTCCAGCACCTGGGGCGATCTGTTCAAGCCCGGCCGCCAAGGCCGTGCGTAATTCGTGTGTGACTAAGAGCATGCGGCGATTTTACGGCTCCAGTCCAAGCCAGCGGCGCGGCTTAGGCCCAGCGTGAATCGGGAGTCAAAAGAAATAAAATAAAGTCTACTATGCGTTTACCGCTTACTGCGTAAGCGATTGCAGCAAAAAAGTAACAAGAAATATAGATTTTCGCCATGTCGGCATATTCACAAACGGTAAGGCCGGCTCAAGCTTACGCTGGCCGGCCCGTCCGCTACGCTCGCACAGTTTTAGGACTTACGCAAAATTGACCTGGCTAGGCATTTTTTCGCAGACAGTACACCAGGTACGGCACGCAAAAAGAACGACGCCAGGGCGGTTTTGCATAAGTCCTAAGTTTTTTGCGCCAACCGTGGCTTGCCCGCAGCGCCCAATCCTTAACGTTCGCGCAAAGCTTCGCGCGCCTTGTTCAATGGCTTGAGCAGGTAGTCGAGCACGGTTTTGCTGCCGGTATGGATGTCGGCGGTGGCAATCATGCCCGGCACAATCGGAAAGCTCTGTCCTGCCTTGTTCAGCAAATGGTCGGCATCCGTGCGGATATAGACCCGGTAGTAGTACACATCGCGCTTGACCTCGTCTTGGATCGTGTCCGGCGAGATTGTGGTGACTTTGCCGGGCAGGCCGCCAAAAATCGAATAATCGTAGGCCGAAATCTTCACCGTCGCGTCTTGCCCTGGATGGATGTAGGCCACGTCACGCGGTGAAATCCTAGCCTCGACCAGCAGCTTGTCGTCCAGCGGCACGATCTCCATCAGCTTGCCGCCGGGCGGCAACACGCCGCCCACGGTCGTCACCGCGATGTCTTTCACAATGCCGCGCACAGGCGAGCTAAAGGTCAGGCGCGTGAGCGAGTCCGAGCGCCCACGCGTCACCGAGCGCTGCGCCTCGATCTCGGCATTCGCCTTGGACAAATCCTCACGCGCCTTCACGGCGTACTGGCTACGGGCATCCGCGATCTTGCTCACCAGCTCATTGACCTGGCGCTTCAAGCGCAGCACTTCGACATCGCTGGCGGCACCGCGCTCCACCAAGGGCTCGGTCAGTGCCAGCTCACGGCGCACCAACACCAGAGCCTCCTGCAGTCCGCTCAGCGTTTGTTTGAGGCTTTCCTGGCGGGAGTGGTAGAGCGCAGTCTCGTCGCGCACCAAGCCGGGGTCCCCCCTCACCTCGGCGGGAAACGCCAAGGACTGGCCACCAACTTCGGCCGCCAACCGTGCGGCCATGGCCTGCGCCGCGCGCACCCGCGAGGCGCTTTCTTGCACCGTCGACTCGGTCTTGGTACGGTCAAGTTGGGCCAGCACTTGGCCCGCATCGACAATATCGCCTTCGCGTACTTTGAGGTCGACCAAAATACCGCCTTCGAGCGACTGGATCACCTGCTCCTTGGACGACGGCACGACCTTGCCGGTGCCGGTGGAGACCTCGTCCAGCCGGAAGTACCAAGCCCAGGCCAGCAACACCAACAACATGGCCGCCAACAACCAAACAATCATGGAGGCGCGTGGGAGCTGGGGTTCAATCAACGTTCCCGCGTTATACGTCGGCGGCGGCGGCCCAGATGGCGGCCCAGCCGGGCGCACCGCCAGCGACTGGCTCGGTGGCTTGACGCTGGCAGTGATGGCATTCGCTGCTGTTTTCTTCGGAGCGAGGGAATCAGGCGTTTCCATGGGATAACTTTCCAATAACTTGTTCTTTTAACCCATCCATCACGATCCGACCGTTGTCGATCACGATAATCCGGTCCACCCAGCGCAGCACCGGCATGCGGTGGGTTGCAACCACCAGGGTGCGGGTCTCCATCCAGCCGGCCATCGTCTCGATAACTTGGCGCTCCGAGACTTCGTCAAAATGTGAAGTCGGTTCATCCAACAGTACGATGGATGGCTCACGAATCAAGGTTCGCGCCAGCAACAGCGCCTGCCGCTGGCCACCCGACAAGCCCAAGCCACCTTCCAAAATCATGTCGTCCAGTCCGTCAGGGCGCGACTGTATGAAGGGCAGAGCGCCACACATGGTCAGCGCCTCCAGCACCTCGGCGTCGGTGGCCAGGGGCATGCCGATCATGACGTTTTCACGCACACTGCCGTGGAACAATCTTGCGTTTTGCGTCAACAAACCCATGTCCCGGCGCAAATCAGCCGGATCGATCAGGCCCAAATCGAGCTTGTCGAGCGCAATCCGTCCCTGCTGCGGCGACTGCAGGCCAGCCATCAATTGCAACAGGGTTGATTTGCCCGCCCCCATGCGCCCAAGCACGGCGATTTTCTCGCCCGCCCGAATTTCCAGCTTCGGCACCTCGAGGGCGGAGCGCTTATCATCTTTCCCGTACTGGAACTGAACCCTCTCAAAGACATAACTGCCCTGCAAGGAAGGTGCATGCACCAGCCGCGCACCCTCGGGCTGGTCGACCGGACGCTGCATCAGTTGGTCCAAACCGGCGCGCGCAACCTTGGCCTGCTGCCAGCGCGAGAACACACCCGAGAGCTGGGCCAACGGCGAAATCATGCGCGAAGCCAAAATCGACGAACCGACCAAGGCGCCAGTCGTCATATCGCCCTTCATCACCAAGTAGGCCCCGACCAGCAGCACGCAGGCATACACGATGCCCTGCACCTCTTGCGTCCACGTCATCAGCAAGCCCGTCAAATAGCGCTGGCGCATGCTGACGTCGGCCGACACTTCGTTGACGTGGTTCCATTGGTTTTGAAAGCGCGGCTCAGCCCGCATCAGTTTGATGTCTTCGATTCCTTCGACCACTTCGACCAGCAAAGCATTGCGCAGCGCCGACTCGCGCATCCCCTCATTGGCCAACCGGGCCAACGGACGCTGGATCAGCAAGCCCGGGATCACCAGCAGCGGCAGCGCAGCCAAGGCCACAAAAGCCAGCGGACCACCAATCATCCACAGCACGAACAAAAACAAGAAGAAAAACGGCAAATCGGCAACCGCGCTGATGGTGGTCGATGTCAACAACTCGCGCACCTGGTCGACTTCGCGAATTTGCGCGATGAAGGAGCCGGTCGATTTCGAGCGGGCGTCACTGCGCAAACGCAGCGCATGGCCAAACACTTGGTCAGAGATTTTTAAGTCGGCGCGCTTGCCAATCACATCCGAAATATGGGTACGCGACATGCGCAGCAAAAACTCGAAAGCAATCGCCAACATCACGCCACCAAACAAGACCCACAGCGTGGACTCCGACTGGGCCGGCACCACACGGTCATAGATTTGCATGGAAAACACCATGGTCGCCAACGCCAGCACGTTGGCAAACAAAGACGCCAGCACCACATCACCGTAGCGGCGCCAATCGCGCAAAGCGATCTTCCAAAGCCAGTTTGCATGGTAGGGCTTGATGTAGTCATCCACGCGCGCATCGGGCACCGAGGTCTGCGGCCGCAGCAGCGCAACACGGCGCACCCGGTTGCGTAAATCCTCGGCCGACAACACAGTCTCTAAACCCTGGTCACCGGCAAACAGCACACCGGCACTGCCCTTGCCGTTGGTGGAGCGGATAACGCCCACCTGGCCATCGTCAAACTCCACCACCAACGGCAGGCGCCACGGATCGAGCAAGGCCGGTGCCCAGTTCCCAAAGCGCAGTGCCAAGCCGATTTGGCGGGCCATATGGTCGAGCAAAACGTCTAACTCAACACCGCGCTCCCACGCCAAGGTCACACGCACACTTTCTTCTGATGCACCAATGCCGTAATGGCGTGCAACGCTCAGCATCGCCTCCAACCAGGCAGTGTGTTGGGCGGGTAATTTCATGGAAGCAGCTCCATTCCTTGTACGTTGGTGTTATTCAAACCGTAAAACTCTCGGCTCTGCCCCGTCGCGCCAACATAGGCGATACGGCTTTGCCAAAAATCATGGAGCACCGACTCTTCGTCGGCTGCGGCTTGGTGGATCTCTTGCTCAGCATTGAGCAAATCCAGGATAGAACGGGTGCCAAGGGTGTACTGCTCTCGGTACAGATCACGGGCCGCAAGAATGCTGCGCTTGCGTGCAGCCAAGACCCCTATCCGGGCCTGTGCGCCTGCGGCCTGTTCGCGGATGCTGCGGGTCACATCGCTGGCATTGAGCTGCGCCACCTCGATCCGCTGGCGCGCAGCCTCTTCGGCGGCCGTTGCCGCACGAATCTGGCCATTGATGGCGCCACCTTGGTACAGCACACTCGACAAATTCAGCATCACCGTGTGGTACGTGCCGTTATGTTGCGCGGTACTGGGATTGTTGCCGCCAAGCGCTTTATTGATGGAGGCGTCCAAACTGACAGTCGGATAGCGCTGGGCGTTGGCCACTTCCAAGAGCGCCACCGCTGCGCGCCGATCCGCCTGGGCGATCAACACGTCCGGCAGCAAGCCAGCATCCGGCGCAGTGTCCAAACGCAGCGTACTGACCAACTTTTCAGGCAAAGGGGCAATCACCTTTGGCACCGGCCCACCCAACAAGGTGCGCAAACGCTCGCGCCACTGGGTGTACGAATACGTCACTTGCAACAGGTTGGCGCGCGCGCTGTCAACCCGGGACTCGGCCTGGATCGGATCGGCCTTGGTACTCAGGCCTGCGTTGGCCCGCAACTGCGACAGGCCAAAGACCTTCTCCACCGCCTCCACCTGGTTGCGCGCAATTTCCTCCAGCGCCTGGTAGCGGTGCAGCATCACCACGGCGTCCGCCGTTTGCTGCGCAATGCTGTCGATCTGCTTAAGCACCGTCGACTGTTGGCGCCGCACCTCGGCCTCGGAGCGACTCACTGCACCCGAAACCTTGCCGAAGTCGTACAGCATCTGGGACACCGAGGCCGAGGCCAGGGTGCCGTTGTCACTGCTGCTCGAGCCATTGTTGGTACCACCGCCCAGGCCCATTTGCAGCTTGGGGAAATACCCGGCACGGGCGATCGCAACACCACCCGACTGTTGGGACAGGGTGGCAATAGCGTCCGTGATGGAAGGGTGCCGACTGACGGCTTGGCGCACCGCCTGGGTCAACTCCAAAGCGCCTGCTGCGGGCGCGCGGTCCAACGCTGGCGCTGCGGCCTGCGGTGCTTGCAGCTCTTGCGCCAGCGTGCTGGGCGCCAAATGGCGCAATATTGTATCTTCTTCCGCCTGGGCCATGGCTGCTGCGCAAACGCACATCAAACCCAACCCTGTCCATACCCGGCCACGTGATTTCATAAAAATTTTACCCATCAAAAACAAATATCAACGCTCGCCAAAGAGTGCCGCGCTTTATCGACCTTCACGCAAGTACCCCCACATACGCACTCCGCAGGTGAGCAAAAGTTATGGAATAAGCATATTTGCGCAGGGCTCAAATCCGGTAGGAACGCCAACCAGCATCCACCTACGCCGTGAAGCCCCATCTGCCTTACCGCGTCAACAAGAACGGCATGCTTGAACATGACCCAAAATTCTGCACCAGCCAGATCCATACCGGGCAATGGTCCAACAAGGAAAACCAAGGGCCTCGCAGTGTAGGCCGACGGACATTTTAACGGGGCTTCGTAAAAATTTGTGGCAAACAAACAACTTAGAAACAACTTTGCTACAAATCCAGCACAAGACCACAAATTTCGCCAGTCTGGCGCCAATACACCTCAGTCAGAACGCATCTCTTCGGGTTAAACCCAGCTGCAGTCCCCTGACAGCTCGCTACATTGTGCTTGCTAACTCCCATGCATGGGCCAAGCGCCCCGAACGATGAAACAAGGGACGCGACGACGAGCGCACCCCCTTGAGGGGGAAGCGCCGCAGGCGCGACAGGGGTGTTTCACGTTAAACGCTCAAGCTTAGCGTCAATGAACAACAAGGGGGCTGCGTGCAATTTGTACAACTGATGCTCGGCGGTATCTCACAGGGCTGTATCTACGGGCTGATTGCCCTGGGCTTTGTGCTGATCTACAAAGCCACCGAAACCGTCAGCTTTGCACAGGGTGAATTGATGATGCTCGGGGCTTTTTCAGGCTTGGGCCTGATGACCTGGCTGGGTTTGCCGTTTTGGTTGGCAGCTGTGTCGAGCATCCTCGCAATGGCGCTTTTTGGCATGGGTCTGGAACGACTGGTGGTACGCCCCATCCTGGGTCAGCCCGCATTTTCGGTGATCATGCTCACCATCGGCATCGGCTACGTGCTGCGCGGCTTGGTCACCATGATCCCCAACATTGGTACAGAAACCCATGCGCTGCCAGTGCCTTACCAAGACCTGTCGTTTCGGCTTGCAGGACTGCAACTCAATGCCGAGCAACTGGTCGTGATGGCAGCCACCGCACTACTGTGCCTGCTGCTATTCCTGATGTTCCGCTACAGCAAGCTCGGCATCGCCATGCAGGCGGCCTCCCAAAATCAACTGGCCGCCTATTACATGGGCATCCCGGTTCCTCGCCTCAATGGACTGGTCTGGGGTTTGGCCGCAGCGGTGGCAGCGGTGGCCGGACTGCTACTGGCACCGATCACCTTTGTTCACGCCAACCTAGGCTTCATCGGCCTCAAAGCCTTTCCTGCGGCGGTGGTCGGTGGGTTTGGCAGTCTTCCCGGAGCCATTGTCGGCGGCCTGGTGATCGGCATCGTCGAGTCGCTTTCGGGCTTTTACCTCCCCGATGGTTTCAAAGACACGGCACCCTACATCGTCGTTCTGCTGGTACTGATGCTGCGACCCAACGGCTTGTTCGGTGACAGCTTGCGCAAGAAAGTCTAGGTGCAAGCCTCCCAAACACGCCAACAAGGCAGCCTTTTCAGGCCGGCCTAGCCCGCCCACGCAAACCCCATCAGCCCGACCACCGGAGCGCAGCATGCGATTTACTTTCAAGACCAGCTACGCACAGGACATCCGCTTGCTCCCGCATGGTGGGGCGTGCTTTTGGTACGGCCTGCTGGCGCTGCTCTTGCTCGCAGCGCCTTGGTTCAGCCCAGAGTACTGGTTGGCACAGCTGACCTTCGTGCTGATCTATGCCATCGTCGGCCTCGGGCTGATGCTGCTGTCGGGCTTCACCGGCCTGTTCTCACTCGGTCACGCCGCTTTTTTGGGCGTCGGCGCGTATACCCAAGCGGTACTGACAGGGATCGGCTGGCCTTTTCCGTTGGCCCTGGCCTGCGCAGCGGGGCTGTCCGCCGCCGTCGGACTGGTCGTGGGCTTACCCGCCTTGCGCGTCAAAGGCATTTACCTGGGCATGGCGACACTGGCCTTTGGTTTCATCGTCGAAGAAGTTTTTGCCCGCTGGGAGTCCGTGACAGGAGGCAATGCAGGCAAACACCTTGAGGCGCCACAAATGCTGGGCTGGCGCGCCGACAGCGCCGAGTCGTTCTACTTTGTGTGCCTGGCCATCACGGCAGTCTGCACGCTGGCCATTGTGAACTTGCTGCGCAGCCCCACCGGGCGCGCCTTTGTTGCCATTCGGGACTCCGAAATATCGGCCCAAAGCATGGGCATCCACCTAGCCCGTTACAAGACACTTTCATTTGCACTTTCGGCCGCACTGGCCGGCATTGGCGGGGCGCTCTATGCGCACAAACTCCAGTTCATCTCGCCCGACCAGTTCAGCCTCCTGCACTCGATTGACCTGCTGCTGATGATTGTGATCGGCGGCCTCGGCTCGGTGCACGGCGCCTTCTTGGGCGCTATTTTCCTGATCTCGCTGCCCCAGCTGATCGCCCTGGGCAAGGACTTGCTGCCGGCCACCATTGGCCAAGCCCCGGGACTGCAAGGTCTGGTCTATGGCCTGGTACTGATTGCCTTCGTGCTGTTCGAGCCCTTAGGCCTGTATGGCCGCTGGGTCAAAGTTCGCAGCTGGTTGCAGCTGTTCCCGTTTTACCGCCAAGGCACGTTCAAACGGCAAAAAACCTTCCAGAAATCGGAGCGGCTGAAATGATCCTCGCACCCGACATCCTGCTGTCTGCGCGCGCACTCAGTCTGCGTTTTGGCGGTGTGCTGGCCGTCAACCAAGTCAGCTTCGACGTCCGCCAAGGCGAGGTTTTTACGCTGATTGGCCCCAACGGGGCTGGCAAAACCACCGTTTTCAACCTAATCAGCCGCCTCTACCAACCCAGCACAGGTGTGATCGACTATGCCGCGGCCACCGGCCCTGTGCGCCTGTCCGATCAAGCCGCACACCACATTGCAGGATTGGGCATTGCCCGCACCTTCCAAAACATTGAGCTTTTCGAGCACGCCAGCGTGCTCCACAACCTGCTGATTGGTCGCCACACGCACCGCCAAACAGGGCTCTGGGGCGACCTCTTCTTCAGCCGTCGTGCACTTGCGTGCGAACTGCAGGCACGCGAAAAAGTGGAACGCGTGATTGACCTGCTCGACTTGCAACACCACCGCGACAGCTTGGTCGCAAGCCTTCCCTATGGCGTGCGCAAAATCGTCGAACTGGCACGCGCACTGTGCACCGAGCCCCGCCTACTGCTGTTGGACGAACCATCCTCTGGGCTGAATGTCGAAGAAACCGAGGACATGGCCTATTGGATCCAAGACATCCAGCAAGAGCTCGGCATTACCATCTTGATGGTCGAGCACGACATGGCCCTGGTCGCAAAAGTCTCCAACCGGGTTCTGGCCATGAACCAAGGCGAGATCCTGGCCCTGGGCACGCCACGCGAAGTGCAGGCCGACCCCGGCGTGATTGAGGCCTATCTCGGAACCATTGACGACGTCAGTGGCCTGCACCGACGGGGTGCCGCGCCCCGATTGCTGGCGGCCCGCGCGGGTGCAACAAACGAACACCCAGCCGAAAGAAGCGCGCCATGACCCCCGCACCCGCCTTGCCCACGGCCCCCGCGCTGCTTGCGCTGCTCAATATCGAGAGCGCCTATGGCCCCATCAAAGCCATTCGGGGCATCAGCCTGCAAGTGCACCAAGGCGAGATCGCCACCGTTTTGGGGGCCAACGGCGCAGGCAAAACCACCATCCTCAAAACCATCTCCGGCATCATCGACCCGCGCAAAGGCAGCATTGCCTTCAAGGGCGCTGACATCACGGCGGGCAACCCGACCCAGATCGTGCGCCAAGGCTTGTCCCATGTGCCCGAAGGACGTGAAATTTTCCCTCTGCTGTCGGTGCACGACAACCTGCTGATGGGCGCCTACGTCCGCAACGACCGCGATGCCGTCGCACGCGACTTAGAAGGCGTGTACCGCTACTTCCCCATTCTTCAAGAACGCGCAACACAGGATGCAGGCCTGCTCTCCGGTGGTCAGCAGCAAATGCTGGCGATTTCGCGCGCACTGATGGCCGCCCCCGATCTGATCTTGCTCGACGAGCCGAGTCTGGGCCTGTCGCCCAAGCTGACCAAGGAAATTTTCGAAATCGTCGTCCGCATCAACCGCGAACGTGGCACGGCTATTTTGCTGGTCGAGCAAAACGCCCACATGGCCTTGAACGCCGCCGATTACGGCTACGTGCTAGAAAACGGCCGCATCGTGATGGAAGACCATTGCGCCCAATTGCGCGAGAAGCAGGACATCCAAGAGTTCTATCTGGGCATGAAAGATGATGGCGTGCGCGGTGAACGGCGTTGGAAAAAAAAGAAAAACTGGAGGTAATACACGCTATGCAAGGCCTCTGGAATTTTCGCCCTACGGCACCCGATCCGCGCACTTTGGTGCCCGGCGACACCATCCCTGCCATTTTTTGGAACGCTGCGGCGCAGCGTGCGCCCCAGGTCTGGTTGCGGCAGAAAAAACGGGGCCTGTGGCAGAGCTGGAGCTGGGAGCAAACCGCACAGGCGGTGCGCGAGATCGCAGGCGGCCTGCTAGCGCTCGGAATCGCACCTGGCGAATGTGTCTCCATCCTCTCCAACACCGTCATCGAATGGGTACTGGCCGACCTCGCCATCCTGAGCTGTGCCGGCGTCTCCAACGGCATCTACCCAACCGACGCGGCCTCCCAACTGCATTACCTGTGCGAAGACTCGGGCAGCGTGCTTTTGTTTGTCGAAGACGACGAGCAGCTCGACAAAGCACTGGAAGTACGCAGCCGCCTAGCCCGACTGCGCAAAATTGTGGTGTTCAACATGAAAGGCCTGCGCCATCTGGACGACCCGGACATCCTCAGCCTGGACGCCTTGCGCGCCGAGGGACGCAAGCATTTGGAACAACACCCGGCGGCCCTCGAAGAACGCCTACAGCAATGCCGCGCCGACCAATTGGCGATTTTGGTCTACACCTCAGGCACCACGGGTCGACCCAAAGGCGCCATGCACAGCCACCGGGGCTTGGTGCATGCCGTGCACGGCAACCAACAGCAAAACCCCCAAACCGAAGCGGACGAGCGCATCTGCTTTTTGCCGCTGTGCCATATTGCCGAACGCCTAGGCGGCGAATACTTGGCGCTGTACAGCGGCGCCAAGCTCAACTTTGTCGAAAACCCCGAAACCATTCCCGAAAACGTACGTGAAATCGCGCCCACCGTCTTTGGGGCCGTGCCCAGAGTGTGGGAGAAGTTTTACTCCCAAGTCACCATCACCCTGAAAGAAGCCAGCGCCGTGCAGCGCCATGCCTATGCCTGGAGTATCGGCGTCGGCACGTGCATCGCCGAGCGTGTGTTAGCGCAGCAGCCCGTCGGCCTTGCACTGCGGCTGCAATTCATGCTGGCCCGCTGGCTGACGCTGAACAATGTGCGCAAACTGATCGGCATCCACCGCGCCCGCTTCCTGGTCACCGGTGCCGCACCGATCTCACCCGAGCTGGTCAAATGGTATTTGGCCCTGGGCATTCCGATGCTCGAAGTCTGGGGCATGACGGAGACCTGTGGCCCAGCCAGCGCATCTCCCATCGACCGCATCAAACTGGGCAGCATCGGGCCGGCATCGGCTTTTAACGAAATCCGGCTCGATCCACAAAGCGGTGAAATCCTGGTCCGTGGCACCAATGTTTTCATGGGCTACCTCAACCAGCCCGACCAAACGGCACAAACCATCGACACCGAAGGCTGGCTGCACACAGGCGATGTCGGCACCGTCGATTCCGAGGGTTTTTTCCGTATCACCGACCGCATGAAAGACATCATCATCACCGCTGGCGGTAAAAACATCACCCCCAGCGAGCTGGAAAATGCACTTAAATTCTCACCCTACATCACCGATGCCGTCGTGATCGGCAACCAGCGCGCCTACCTCGTAGCAATCATCATGATTGACCAAGAAAGCGTCGAAAAATACGCGCAAGACCACGACGTAGCCTTTGGCAACTACGCCAGTCTGACCCGCGCCCAGGCCGTGCAACAGCTGATCCAGACCGAGCTCGAACACGTCAACGCACAGTTTGCACGGGCCGAGCAAATCAAAAAATTCTTCTTGCTCGACACCCAACTCAGTGCAGAAGACGAAGAACTCACACCAACCATGAAGCTCAAGCGCAAATTGGTCGAAACCAAGTACGCCACGCAGATTGACGCCATGTACTGTTAACTGTCATGCACTGGGCAAGCACTCCAAACAATGAAACCACGCCGCGAGGCGAGCGCGCCGCCCCCAGTGCACCCGTGGATCTGGCTCTGCCAGTCCACCGGGTGCGCCCCCTTGAGGGGGAAGCGCCGCAGGCGCTACGGGGGTGGGCCACATTAAAGACACGACTTGCGCCAAAACCCAAGAGCACACAGCACCGCCATGCGTGCGCAAATCCAGTGGAAATTGGCGACACCCCACCATCCACCCTGAAGGAGAGCCTCGATGCAACATCGTCCCTTGATCGCCGCCAGCGTGCTGCTGGCCACTGCGGCGCTGGCCCAGCCCGCCCCCGGAATCAGTCCAGATGAAATCCTGCTCGGCAGCATCCAAGACCTCTCAGGCCCGGTTGCAGGCATGGGCAAACAGGCCCGCCTGGGGCTGCAAATGCGCGTCAACGAAGCCAATGCCGATGGCGGCATCCACGGCCGCAAAGTCAGATTGCTGGTCGAGGACTCGGGCTACGACA
>JAYVXE010000373.1:0-12408 GCA_043785395.1 Burkholderiaceae bacterium
CCAAAACCCGCAATCGGCTCGGTGGCGAGCCCTACACCACATTTCGTCTGGTGCAGAGTTCGCGCGTCGGCACCGCCATCAAGCAAAAGACGCTGCTCAACCTGGGTAGCCATTTCGATCTTCCGCGCGAGCAGTGGGCCGCTTTGGCCGCGCGCATTGAGGAGTTGCTGCACGGGCAGGTCGCTTTGCTGAACCCCACTCTGTCCGAGACCGGGCAAGCCCTGGCTGAGCGTTTGGCCGCCCAGTTGATTGCATTGAGCCCGTCTGCGTCAAGCGTTATGGCCAGCCAAGCCGCTGCACCGGCACCACCAGCCAAAGGCGCTACGACCGTGCTCACCGCCGCTGACACTGACACCGACCGCTTCCAGGAAGTCGACCTCGACTCCATCGAGTTGGTGCGCCCGCGCAGCGTGGGCGTCGAACACGCTGCGCTCTCGGTGATGCGCCAGTGTGGGTTTGAGGAGAAGCTGTCGGCACTGGGCTTGAACCGTCCGCAGATCGCTGCTGTTGTCGGCAATATCGTCGGCCGTATCGCCCATCCAGGCAGTGAGTTAGCCACCCACGCGTGGCTGCGACAGACCTCGGGCTTGGGCGAGTTGATCGACTTTGACTTTGAGGGGATGGACCTGAATCGGCTTTACCGCGCCTCGGACGCGCTGCACAAACACCGCGATGCTTTGCAAGATCACCTGTTCGCGCAGGCCCAGTCGATCTTCGGCTTGACGCAGACCATCACCCTGTACGACCTGACCAACACCTACTTCGAGGGCAGCGCCGCACGCAGCCAACAGGCCCAGCGCGGGCACAGCAAAGAGCGCCGTAGCGACTGCCCGCTGGTGACCCTGGCGATGGCGCTCGACGTTAGCGGCTTCCCGCGCCGCACGCAGGTCTTTGCCGGCAATGCCAGCGAGCCCGAGACACTCAAGAAGATGATTGAGGGGCTGGGCGCTGCGGCTGGCACCACGGTGGTCATGGATGCAGGTATCGCCTCCGAGGCCAACCTGACTTGGCTGCGCGAGCAGGGCTTTGACTACCTGGTGAAGTCGCGCCTGAGCGCACGCCAGTTCGACCCCACCGACGCCACCGAGGTACTCACGGCAGGGGGCGATACGGTCAACATCCAGCGCGTGATTGACGCGCAGGGTCACGCCTTGCTGTATTGCCATTCGCCCGAGCGCGAGGCCAAGGACCGCGCTATTGATACCGCTAAAGTAGCCGCTTACCTGACTGCATTGGGCAAGCTGCAAGCGGGCTTGAGCAAGCCGCGCGGCACGCGGGATGCCGACAAAATCATGGAGCGCATCGGCCGCGCCAAGCAGCGCTACTCAAGAGCCGCACAGCACTACGAAGTTGACGTTAGCAAGGACGCCAGCGGCGGCCAAGTCACCGCCATCACCTGGCGCGAACGCGTCAAGACGGGCAGCGCGGCCCAGTATCCCGGCGTCTACTGCTTACGCACCACCCTGGTCGGGCAAGACAATGCCACGCTGTGGCGCACCTACACGATGCTGAGCGACCTGGAATCGGTGTTCCGCGCACTCAAGACCGATCTGGGCCTGCGCCCGGTCTTCCACCAAGTCGACCGGCGCATCGAAGGCCACTTGTTCATCAGCGTATTGGCCTATCACTTCGTGCACATGCTGCGCCTGCAACTCAAAAGCAAAGGCGTCAATGCCAGCTGGCATACGCTGCGCGAAACCCTGTCGATTCAACGGCGAGTGACGCTGTCGATGAAGCGCCGTGATGGGCGCACCGTCCACGTCCGCAAAGCCACGCGGCCCGAGCCACGCCACCACGAACTTGCCAAGATTCTGGGGCTAGCGGCCAACCCAGGCGGCACCCATCGCACGCTGCTGTAGCGGAAAAAACCCCCACGTGAGTCGAGGTGGCGCTGCACGAATGTAGTGCCATACTCGGGCAACTTATAAGCTAAGTTGTTGAATTTGTTGGTGTATTTTTCGGAAGTGACAAACTTGGGCTAGGGATCTCGCCGTAGGTGGGCGTGCAGACCACGGATGACGCGTTCTGGCTGCGCGTGCACGATCCAGTGGTCGGCGCCGGCCACCGTCTCCAGGGTGAGGCGGGGGACGTAGTCTTCCAGCCCGTCGAGCAGGCCGGGCAGCAGCGCCACATCGTCCAGCGCCCACAGCACCCAGGTCGGCACGTCCACCGTCAGCATGGTGCGTGGCAGTTGCACGGCGGTGGCCGCCGGGTCGCCGGGGCGGGCCGGGCGCAGGGGGGAGGCGCGGTAGTAGTTGCAGCCGCCGCCCAGGCCGGCACCCCAGGTGGCGCGGTACTGGGCGCGCGCGGCGTCGTCCAGCCAGGCGGGCGACGCGCCGGTGCTGTCGTTGAAAAAAGGCCACATGCGCTGGAAGTCGTTGGCCGCCAGCAAGGCCTCGGCGTCCGGGCGGATCAAGAAGTTCATGTAGGCGCTGGCCGCCTGTTGCGCCGGACTGGTTTGCAACTCGCGCAAGAACGTGCCCGGGTGGGGCGCGTTGATGATGGCCAGGCGCTGGAGCTGTTGCGGGAACTGGTTGGCCAAGTTCCAGGCGATGGCGCCGCCCCAATCGTGCGCCACCAGGCAGGCCAGTGGTGCGCCGGGAGACTCTTGGGCGATCAGGCCCAGGATGTCTTGCACCAGGTGTTTGGGCCGGTAGTCGCGCGCTTCGCTGGGGGCGCTGGACGGGCCAAATCCCCGCAGCCACGGCGCGACACAGCGGTAGCCGCCGTTCTCGGGCTGGGCGAAGTGCGTGAGCACAGCGTCCCAGACAAAAGCCCCTTCGGGGAAGCCATGGAGGAAAAGCAGTACCGGCGCGCCCGCTGGGCCGGTACTGCGGCAGTGCAGGGTGATGCCATGCGGCAGGGTATGGACGACGGTGTTGATCATGGGCTCTCCCAGTGCGGTGGCGGGGCGCAAGCGGGCTTGGGTGGCCACGGCCTGCGGGCTCGGCACTGAAAAAGCGTGGGCCAGGATCAGTGGCTGGCGTCTGTTGGGGCCGCGTCGGCTGTGGGCTCCGTTGCGGCGGCGGGCGGATGCACCCAGTCCCACAGCAGCATGGCGACGTCGTCCAAGCCTTGCTTTTTCAGGGCAGAGAAGAGTTTGACCTCGCCGCCGCCGGCTTGCAGTCGCACGATGGACAGCACCTTGTTTTGCTCGGCGCGGGTGAGCTTGTCGGCCTTGGTCAGCACCACCAGCAGCTTGAGGCCCTCGGCCACACGCGGGCGGATGATGTCGAGCAGGATTTCGTCGAGCTCGGTCAGCCCCAGGCGCGGATCACACAGCAGCACCACGCCGAGCAGGTTTTCACGCGTCATCAGGTAGTTGGCCATCACCCGTTGCCAGCGGATTTTGTCTTGCTTGGGCACGGCTGCGTAGCCATAGCCGGGCAGGTCGGTGAGCACGGCGTCATGGACGTTTTGCTTGCCCAGGCTGAAGAGGTTGATGTGCTGGGTGCGGCCGGGTTTTTTGGAGGCAAAGGCGAGCTGGTTTTGCTGCGTCAAGGTGTTGATGCTGGTCGACTTGCCGGCGTTGGAGCGACCAACGAAGGCGATTTCGGGCAGATCATGCTTGGGCAAAAAATCCAGCGTCGGCGCGGTGGTCAGGAATTTGGCGGTGTGCAGCCAGCCGTGGGCGATTTTGGCGGCTGCTGCCGTGGTGCTGGGCGCGCGGCCCTTGGCGTGGTGTATGTGGGGGGTGTTCATGGAGTAGGCATCGGGAGTCGCGCAGGGGCCATTGTAGAATCACGCAGATTTGCCACCGACCAAGACCTAGAACTTACGCAGTTGGGCTGCTGACCCATGTGACTGAGAGCCTTCATCGATGGTGAAAATGCTCCAGACGCATGGCATTTTTTGCGTAAGTCGTAACACACCGACACCCTCGATATGAAGTTGCTTGCCTCCTTGCTCATGCTTGCCGCCATGGCTGCGCACCCTCTTGCCGCTGTTGCTGCCGATGCTGCGGTTGACGCTGCACCGGCTGCCGCCACTGCGGTTGACCCAGCCCCAGCTGCGGTCACAGCAGCCGCCCCTGCCGCTGCCGCTCCGGTGGCCAAGCTGGACCTGGCCAAAGGCGAGGCCAGTTTTACCGCCATGTGCGCGTCCTGCCACGGCGCTGACGGCAACTCCAGCGTGGTGCTACAGCCGACGCTGGCCGCGCAGCACCCGGAGTACCTGGTCAAGCAGTTGCAGGAGTTCAAGAGCACCAAGCGTAAAAACGCCATCATGCAAGGCTTCTCCACGGTGTTGAGCGATGAGGACATGCGCAATGTCTCTTACTGGGTGGCCTCGAAGGCGATCAAGCCCGGTTTTTCCAAGAACAAAGAGACGGTCTCGCTGGGTGAGCGGATTTACCGTGGTGGCATTGCCAACCGCCAGATTCCGGCCTGCGCCGCCTGCCACAGCCCGAACGGAGCCGGCATTCCGGCCCAGTTCCCGCGTCTGGGTGGCCAGCATGCCGACTACACGGCCGCCCAGTTGGTGGCGTTTCGTGACGGTGGGCGCCAAAACAGCGTGCACATGACCGGCGTTGCGGCGATGCTCAACGACCGCGAAATCAAGGCGGTGTCGGACTATATTGCCGGCTTGCGTTGAATTTCTCTCGCCCATCCTGTGTGCTGTGAACTAAGCGCCGATAACACACCCTAAAGAGCGGGTCATCTCGGATGGCCCGCTTTTTTTTCTTGCCGTTTGCTGCCTGTTATGTCTGTTTCTACCCACGGTTTACGCGTCAAAAATGCTTCGCCAGGCCTGCGCTCGGCGGTGGAGCTGCTGTCGTCGATGCGTTTTGCCATTTCGCTGTTGACGATTATTTGCATCGCATCGGTGACGGGCACGGTGCTCAAACAAGGCGAGCCAGCGGGCAATTACGTCAACCAGTTTGGCCCGTTTTGGGCCGATTTGTTGATGCAAGCGCAGTTGCACCGGGTTTACAGCGCGTGGTGGTTTTTGCTGATTTTGGCGTTTTTGGTGACCAGTACATCGCTGTGCATTGCGCGCAGCACGCCCAAAATACTGGCCGACTGGAAGGTCTACAAAGAGGGCATGCGGGTACAAAGCCTGCGTGCATTCGGCCACCGGGCCGAGGCCCGGCTTGACGAGTCGCCCTCGGACGCCGCGCAGCGGATTGGCGCGGCCTTGAGCGGGGGCGGCTGGAAGGTCAAATTGCAGCAGCGCCAAACGCCTGCGGGCAGCGGCTGGATGGTGGCGGCCAAGGCGGGTGCGGCCAACAAAATCGGCTACATCGCCGCGCACAGCGCGATTGTGCTGATTTGCATTGGCGGCTTGCTCGACGGGGATTTGATCGTCCGGGCGCAGATGCTGTTCAACGGCAAGATTGCTTATACCGGCGGCGGACTGATCTCGGATGTTTCGCCGCTGCACCGCCTGAGCGACAGCAACCCGACCTTTCGCGGCAATATTTTGGTCGCCGAGGGAACGCAGGCCGGCACGGCGATCCTGAACCAGTCGGACGGCATTTTGTTGCAAGATTTGCCGTTCTCGATCGAGCTGAAAAAGTTCGTCGTTGAGCATTACTCCACCGGCATGCCCAAGCTGTTTGCCAGCGAAGTGGTGCTGCACGACAAGGCCACGGGCGAGAAGGTGGAGACCCGCATCGAGGTCAACCACCCGGCCATCTACAAGGGCGTGGCGATCTACCAGTCCAGCTTCGATGACGGTGGCTCGGCGGTCACGCTGCGTGTGCAGCCGCTGGACGGGGCGGGCGCAGCGTTCGATGTCAGCGGCGTGATTGGCGGCAGCACGCAGCTGCGTCGGCAACAGGCCGGCTCGGGCGCCAGTGGCCCGCCGCTGACGCTGGAGTTCAACGCGTTGCGGGTGCTCAACGTCGAGAATTTCGGCAACCCAGAGAGCAGCAGCGTGGACCCTCGCAAGGTCGATTTGCGGGCCTCCATCGGTGCCCGCATGGGCGCGGCCAACAAGACGGTGGAGCAAAAAGCACTGCGCAATGTCGGCCCCAGCATCACCTACAAGCTGCGCGATGCGGCGGGCCAGGCGCGTGAGTTCCACAACTACATGCTGCCGATAGACAGCGGTGACGGTGCGCCGGTGTTCTTGCTCGGCGTGCGTGAGAGCGTGGCCGAGAATTTTCGCTACCTGCGCCTGCCGGTGGATGACCAGGGCGGCATGGACGGCTTTATCCGCCTGCGCGCGGCCCTGGCCGATCCGCAGCTGCGCGCCCAGGCCGTGGCGCGCTACGTGGTGCATGCGGTTGGCCCCGGTCGCCCGGAGCTGGCGCCGCAGCTGAACCAGTCGGCCACGCGTGCGCTGGACTTGTTTGTGGGCAGCGCTGGGCCACGTGCCAATGAGGCTGCCGGCGCGCCAACGCCGGCGCCCAGCAGTGGCCTGCAAGCGATCTCGGACTTTATGGAGGCCAACGTGCCCGAGGCCGAGCGGGAGCGGGCGGGCGAGGTGCTGGTGCGGATTTTGAGCGGCACGCTGTTCGAGCTGGCCCAGCTCACGCGTGCCCAGGCCGGCCTGCCGGCGTTCACCGACAGCGAGCCGACGCGTGCCTTCATGACCCAGGCGCTGCTCTCACTGAGCGACGTGCGGGCCTACCCCGAGTCCCTGGTGCTGACGCTGAAAGACTTTAACCAGGTGCAGGCCAGCGTGTTCCAGGTGGCGCGGGCGCCGGGTCAAAAAGTGGTCTACACCGGCTGCGCGCTCCTCATCATCGGCATCTTCGCCATGCTCTATGTGCGTGAGCGCCGCTTGTGGGTCTGGTTGGCGCCGCAGGACGGCGCGACCGAGGCCAGCATGGCCTTGTCGAGCAACCGCCGCACGCTCGACCTTGACCGCGAATTCTCCCACCTCACGCAGCGGCTGCTTGGCGTGCTGCCCCGTGCGGCCACCGAGCCGAACCAGGATTTGAAACAACTATGACGACTGTTGCTCCCCCCCACAGTGCGGCCAACACGGCCCTGAACACGGCCCCGAACACGGCCCCGAACGCCCCTGCGCAAGGCGGCCAACGGGACTTGCACGAGGCCTATTTTTCGCAGCGCACGCCGCTGGACTGGGTCTTTGCCGCCCTGTTGTTGGGCGGTGGTTTTTTTGCCCTGTGGCGCTACCGCGCCTTCATGGACGTCTATGAAAGCGCCACCTTGCTGGCAACGATTCCGGCCGCCATCTGGATGGGCTGGTTTTGGCGGCCCTTGCGGGCCTTGATGCTGACGGTGGCGGGCAGCGCCTTGGTTGCGATTGCGCTCTACCAGCTTGACGGCCAGGGCAGCTTGGCGCGTGCTGAGCAGGTCTTTTTGCTCAAGTATTTCTTGTCCAGCCAATCGGCCATTTTGTGGATGAGTGTGCTGTTTTTCATGGCGACAACGTTTTACTGGATCGGCTTGCTCTCCCGCGAGGATGGCAGCGTGATGTCCTTGCTCGGCTCGCGCCTGACCTGGGTAGCGGTCGGCATGGCGCTGATTGGCACGCTGGTGCGCTGGTACGAGAGCTACCTGCTGGGGGCCGACGTTGGCCACATCCCGGTGAGCAACTTGTACGAAGTGTTCGTGATGTTTTGCTGGATGACGGCCGCCTTTTACCTCTATTTTGAAGAGCACTACAAAACCCGCGCCCTGGGCGCTTTTGTGCTGCTGGTGGTGAGTGCGGCGGTGGGTTTTTTGCTCTGGTACACCGTGGTGCGCGAGGCCCATGAAATCCAGCCCCTGGTGCCGGCGCTGCAAAGCTGGTGGATGAAGCTGCACGTGCCGGCCAACTTCATCGGCTACGGCACGTTTGCGCTGGCCGCGATGGTCGGCTTTGCCTACCTGGTCAAACAACAGGCCACTGAGACCCGTTGGCGCAAGCTTACGCCGCTGTGGCTGCTGGGTATTGCGATGTGCTTTGTGCCGATCGCCTTTCGCCAGAGCCTGCTGAGTGCGACCGGAACTTACTTTTGGCCGGTCTATGCAAGCGTTGCCGCGCTGATCGCGGGCGGGATTTTGCTGGCCCGCCGACGCATCGCCCACAAGCTGCCCAAGCTGGAAGTGCTGGACGACGTGATGTACAAGGCGATTGCGGTCGGCTTTGCCTTCTTCACCATCGCAACCGTGCTGGGCGCGCTGTGGGCGGCTGAAGCCTGGGGTGGCTACTGGAGCTGGGACCCGAAAGAAACCTGGGCGCTGATTGTCTGGCTCAACTACGCCGCCTGGCTGCACATGCGCTTGATGAAGGGGCTGCGCGGCAGCGTCTCGGCCTGGTGGGCACTGGCGGGGCTGGCGATCACCACATTTGCATTTTTGGGCGTGAATATGTTCTTGAGCGGGCTGCACAGTTACGGAACTCTTTGAGCCTGCTGGGGCACCAAGTGCTGTGCCTGTTGCATCCACCCGCCTGCCCGATGAGGAAAACCGTATGCCAAAGACGTCTCGTAATGCTGGATTCATCCACACCGTGCCGAGCGAGATCACGCAGCAATCGCTCTACCAAGACCGGCGCACGCTGATAAAGCTGATGGCGGGTGGCGCCGCCGGTGCAACGCTGGCGCTGTGGGCGGCACGCCAAGCGCATGCCCAAACGCCTCGGCCCCAGCGTCTGGGCGCACTGGCCGGTGGCCCGTCCACGGTGGCTGGTGCGCTGGCCATGGAGCGCCTGAGCGACTACAAAGACGCCAGCACCTACAACAACTTCTACGAATTCGGCACCGACAAATCCGACCCGGCGCAAAACGCCCACACCTTGAAGACCACGCCGTGGACGGTGGAGATCGAAGGCTTGGTGAAAAAGCCGGGCCAATACGCACTCGAAGACTTGCTCAAACTCAGCGCGCAAGAAGAGCGCATCTACCGCCTGCGCTGCGTCGAGGGCTGGTCGATGGTGATTCCCTGGGTTGGCTACTCGCTCAGCGCTTTGGTCAAGCGGGTCGAGCCACTGGGCAGTGCCAAGTACGTGGAGTTCGTCACCCTGGCCGACCGCAAGACCATGCCGTATATCGGCTCCTCGGTGCTCGACTGGCCGTACACCGAGGGCCTGCGCATGGACGAGGCGATGCACCCGCTGACGCTGCTGGCCTTTGGCATGTACGGCGAGGTACTGCCGAACCAAAACGGCGCGCCGGTGCGCCTGGTCGTGCCGTGGAAGTACGGCTTCAAGAGCGCCAAATCGATTGTCAAAATCCGCTTTACAGAGGCCGCGCCCGCAACCGCCTGGAACAAGGCCGCCCGGAACGAATACGGCTTTTACTCCAACGTCAACCCGAACGTCGACCATCCGCGCTGGAGCCAGGCGAGCGAGCGCCGGATTGGCGAAGACGGCTTGTTCACGCGCAAACGCAAAACCCTGATGTTCAACGGCTACGAGGCGCAAGTGGCGTCTTTGTATGCAGGCATGGATTTGAAGAAAAACTATTGAAGGGTTGGGCTCAACATTTTAATAGCTGCTGACGCATATGTTTAGGCTGTTTTATGTATAAATAGCTTTGTAATCCATATAAATTAAGCGCTACCAGCTATAAAAATATGTTTATGGGCCGGGTGCGCGCACAATTTTTCCCAATACCGATCTTGGCCAATCTTGCCAACCTGGCCAATCGGCATTCCAGCGCGGCCTGAAAAGTCGTAAAACACAGCCCATTCTTGACCCCATGGCCACCGCTGTTGACGCACTGTTCGTTCCATGAAAATTTTTTTGCTGCACCCGCTCGCCAAGCCCATGGTTTTTTTGCTGGCGCTGCTGCCCTTGGCCTGGCTGCTGTACGGGGCCGCGACCGATCGCCTGGGGGCCAATCCGGCCGAGCACCTTATCCGCGCCAGCGGCGACTGGACACTGCGCTTTTTGTGCCTGCTGCTGGCGTTGACGCCGCTGCGGGTTTTGGCAAAATTGCCGCAGCTGGCGCGGTTTAGGCGCATGTTGGGCTTGTTTGTGTATTTTTATGCGCTGCTCCACGCTTTGTCGTACAGCGGCTTTGACATGGCTTTTGAGCTTGGCGAGATCGTTCGCGATATTGTCAAACGGCCTTTTATCCTGGTGGGATTCTCGGCCCTGCTGCTGCTCACGCCGCTGGCCGCGAGCTCGTTCAACCGCGCCATCAAGGCGCTTGGTGCCAAGCGCTGGCAGCGGCTGCACCGGCTGGTCTACGTGGTTGCGGCGCTGGCCTTGCTGCATTTTTTCTGGATGCGCGCGGGCAAAAATAATTTTGCCGAAGTCTGGGTTTACAGCGCCATCATGGCTGTATTGCTTGGCTGGCGGGTGCAGCACTATTTCCGTAAAAACAAGGTCTAGAGCATTGTTTTTAAGCCTTGTTTGCTATATAAAATATAGCAAACAAGGCAGGCAGTCAAGCCACCAAAGACTCCCCCCGGATCTGGTCAGTCAGGCTTTCTCGGGCGCGAATGAGGTGCGCTTGGTCAGCGTCAACCAGCACCTCGGCGGCGCGGCCACGGCTGTTGTAGTTGCTGGCCATGCTCATGCAGTAAGCCCCGGCTGACAGCACGGCCAGCAGTTCGCCCGGCTGTACGGCGAGGTCGCGGTCTTGGCCAATCCAGTCGCCGCTTTCGCAGACCGGCCCCACCACGTCCCAGCGGCGCGGCGCGGCCTGGCTGGGCTGCACCGGAACAATCTGGTGAAACGCCTGGTACAGGGCGGGGCGGGGCAGGTCGTTCATGGCGGCGTCGACGATGCAGAAGTTTTTCTCGGCGCCGGGTTTGAGGAAAAGCACCTCGGTCAGGCACAGGCCGGCATTGCCGACCAGCGAGCGTCCCGGCTCGACCATCAGCTGGCGCTGGCCAAAGCCGCGCGCATCGAGCTTGGCCAGCAGGCCGGCGATCAGCGCATCGGCTGTCGGCGGGGTCTCGCCCTGGTAGTCGATGCCAAGGCCACCGCCAAAGTCGATGTGGGCCAAGGGAATGCCGGCTGCCTCGATCGCCTCGACCAGATCGAGGATGCGCTCGACCGCATCGAGGAAGGGCTGGGCCTCGGTGATTTGCGAGCCAATGTGGCAGTCAATGCCGGCGACAAGCAGGCCTGGCAGCGCGGCGGCGCATTGGTAGGTTTGCAGCGCGTCCTCATGGGCCACGCCAAACTTATTGCCCTTCAAGCCGGTAGAGATATACGGATGGGTTTTGGGGTCGACATTCGGATTGACGCGGATGCTGATCGGTGCGATCAGACCGGCCTCGATGGCGACGGCATTCAGCTGCTCCAGCTCGGCTGCGCTTTCGACATTGAAGCAACCAATCCCAGCTTCCAATGCCAGGCGCATTTCGGCGCGGGTTTTTCCTACGCCCGAGAAAATCACTTTCCGCACATCGCCACCGGCCGCCAGCACGCGCTGGAGCTCACCGCCCGAGACGATGTCAAAGCCGCAACCAGCCTGTGCAAAAACTTGCAGCACGGCCAGCGAGGAGTTGGCTTTCATGGCGTAGCAAATCTGCGCTTTGCGCCCGGCAAAGCCGCGCTGGTAAGCCGCCAGCGCCCCTAGCATGGCGGCCTTGGAGTAGACGAACAGCGGCGTGGCGTGCGTGCTGGCGAGCCGGTCGGCGCGCACGCCTTCGATCCAGAGCTGGTTGTCGCGGTAGGCGATGTGGGGCTGGCCGGGCAGGGTAGGGGAGGTCATGGGGAGGGCGGGGTGATGGGCTGATCAAGCGGCGGCGTGCTCGGCGCGCCGGGCAGGGTGGGTAAAACGGTTTGTGGAAGGGTTGCGCGCTGCGCTGCGGCGGGCTCGCTGGGCAGGTAGAGTGGGCCACGTTGGCCGCAGCCCAGCAGGGCGAGCGCGCACAGGGCCAGGCTGCTGGCTAGAATTCGAGGGATGGGCAACATGGTGAAATTGTAATGACCGATATTGAATACCTGGATTTGGGCGAGGCCTTGCTGCTGGCTGTAGAGCAGGGCTGTGACAGCATCAATGACGCGACGGAGGCCGATATCGACTGCCAGCGCAGCGGCGGCATGCTGACCTTGGTGTTTGCCAATGGAAGCCAGATCATCGCCAATTTGCAGCGTCCCCTGCATGAAGTCTGGCTGGCAGCACGCTCGGGCGGCTACCACTACCAATGGACGGGTACGCAGTGGCAAGACAGCAAGGGCCAGGGTGAGTTTTTTGCCCAAATCTCGGCAGACAGCAGCCGCCAGGCCGGCTTGGCGCTGCGCTTTGCGCCACCGGCGTCGGCCTAAGCGTCGGCATAAGCGCGCCGAATCCTGAGGGCAAAGCGGGGGGGCGGCTCCCTGGCCCCTCGCCCCTGCGCCTAAGGAGGCTGTAGGCGCCTGCAGAAGCCTGCAAGAATTGGAAATCGTCGGCGGCAAATCGGCCGCTGCGGCGCCATTGCCGCCGATGCTTGCCGACCAAGTCCGAACGGACGCCTAGGAGCCTGTCGGACTTGGGGAGCGCCGGCTGCAAATCGACCGCAGCGGTCCATTTTTCACCGTCTTTTTGGCCCATAGCCGGGCTATGAGCCT
>JAYVXE010000374.1:0-3905 GCA_043785395.1 Burkholderiaceae bacterium
CTCAATACGACCACTTGAGCCCAAGGCTGTACAGCGTCTCACGCCGCAGCCACCCCACGGTGCCGTCCATTTGCCAGTGCTTGGAGAGATCGGTACGCAGGCCGACTTGGTAGGTGGGCGCGCTGCCTCTTTGGCCAAAGGCTTCGACATGGCCGATAAAGCGGCCCGAAGCCGGTAGCTCGAAAGCAATGCCCCAGGTGGTGAGCGAGGGGCCAGCGCTGGGCCGCAAGCTGCCCGCGTTCAGGTGCATGGCGCCGCCGCGTTCGGCGTCGTTGCAACTCATGATGGCGTTGACAGAGTGGGTGTCGGCTTCGCCCTTGACGCGTTCCACGCCGAGTACGCTGGCGAGTTGGCAGCCATTGGCCTGGGCCGGTGTCATGCTCCATTTGATGTGCAGCGCCTGGCGGTTTTGCTTGACGCTGGTATCGCGTATCAACTGGCCGCCAATCTCAACCGACTCTAAGAGAACCAAGGACGGCGCGATGGTCCAGCTGTTTTGGCCCTCGGCGTCGCGCCCGTACCAGGACTCGATCTGGACCGAGCCCGCCGGACCCACCACGGCATCCTCCACGCCCATCGGTCTTCCCGCCTGTGCGCTGGCGGCGGCGCAGGCCAAAGCCAAGGCAGAGAAGAGACGACAAAGATGAGGCGGGGTGAACATACGGGCCCTTGGTTGCGTGAACAGGGGGCCGAGTATGCCTTGCGGCAGTGCGCGCAGCGTCGTCTTAAACCCGCCCAACGCGGGGTTTAAGCCAGCGTTGGATAGTCGGTAAAACCCTTGGCCCCGCCACCGTACATGGTGCTGGTGTCGAGCGCATTGAGCTCGGATTTCTCACGCAGACGGCGCACCAAATCGGGGTTGGCGATAAACGGCTTGCCAAACGCCACCAGGTCGGCACCGCTGGTGAGTGCCTGCTCGGCCAGCGCCAAATCGTAGCCGTTGTTGACCATCCAAGCGCCTTGTCCGCCGGCCTCGCGGTAAGCCGCTTGCAGTGCGGCGTAGTCGAATGGGCGGTCTGGCAGCGTGCGCGGCCCGCCGGTCGATCCTTCGATGATGTGGATATAGGCCAGGCCCAACGGCGCGAGCTGCTTGACCACGTACTCGAACAAGGCCTGGGGATTCGCGTCATCTGCATCGTTGGCGGGAGTGACCGGCGACAGGCGGATGCCGGTGCGCCCAGCGCCAATGGCGCTGGCGATGGCACGGCTCACTTCCAGCAGCAGCCGGGCGCGGTTCTCCAGGCTGCCGCCGTAGTTGTCACTGCGCTGGTTGCTGCCGGTCTTCAAAAATTGGTCGAGCAAATAGCCATTCGCTGCATGGATCTCGACACCGTCAAAGCCGGCACTGGCCACCGCCTGCTGCGCTGCGCGTTGGTAGTCATGGACGATGCCGGGCAGCTCGCTGGCGTCCAGTGCGCGGGGCGCGGAGGTTGGGACAAAGCGGACGCCGCCGCCGTCGATCAGCACGGTTTTGGCCTTGGCGGTGATGGCCGATGGCGCAACGGGCGGGCCGCCATCGGGCTGCAAATCGACGTGCGAGATGCGGCCCACATGCCAGAGCTGGGTCACGATTTTGCCGCCGGCTGCGTGGACGGCGTCGGTGACAGTTCTCCAGCCATCGAGCTGCTCCTGGGCGTACAGGCCGGGCACATCGGCATAGCCCTGGCCTTGGTGGCTGATGGCCGTGGCCTCGCTGATGATCAGCCCGGCGCTGGCGCGCTGGGTGTAGTAGAGCGCAGTGAGCGGCGTGGGAATAGCGTTGGGCGAGCGGTTGCGCGTCAGCGGCGCCATAACGATGCGGTTGGCAAGCGCCAAATCGCCAGCGCGAAAAGAATCAAAAAGTGTCGACATGGAATGATTTTGGGGAAAAAAAATACAGACCGCTGGGGCCAAACCCCAGGGTAGAGATTGCGTGGCAAATGCCATGCAGGAAAAGTGCTTGCAAGCGACAACATCAATCTTAATAGCTGCTACCGCTTAATTTCAATCATATTCCAATAGTTTTGTATTGTAAATCAATCAAAATCAAGCGACGGCAGCTATCAAAATGATTGTTTAAAAGCATTTAACTGTCATCCACTGGGCAAGCACCCAAAGCGATGAAACCGCGCCGCTTCCAGTGCACCCGTGGATCTGGCTCCGCCAGGCCACCAGGTGCGCCCCTTTGAGGGGGCGAGCGCCACAGGCGCTTCGGGAGTGGTCTAAGTTCACCACACCCCGAGACGAGCGCGCCGCTTCCAGTGCACCCGTGGATCTGGCTCCGCCAGGCCACCAGGTGCGCCCCCTTGAGGGGGGAAGCGCCACAGGCGCTACGGGGGTGGTCTAAGTTAAGCCAATAAACCTTCAGCCCTCAATGCGGCCTGTACCGCTGGGCGGGCACCGACGCGGGCATGGAAGGCCGTGACATGGCCAAAGGCGCTGAGATCGACGCCGACACGCCCGGCCCAGCCCAGCACCGTGAAGAGGTAGGCATCGGCAACGCAGAATTGCGCGCCCATCGTGTAGTCCTGTGCGGCGAGCTGGCTATTGAGCCATTCCAAGCGCTCTTGCAGCCGCGCCTTGGTCATGGTTTTGTAGGCCTCGGGCGTGGCCGGATTGAACAGCGGGCCAAAGCCTTTGTGCAGCTCTGTTGCGATAAAGGCCAGCCACTCTTGCAGCCGGTAGCGCGCCATACCGCCATGGGCCGGCAGCAGATTTTTGGCCGGCGCAAGGTCGCCCAAATACTGCACGATGACCTGGCCTTCGCGCAGATGCGAGCCGTCGTCGAGCTCCAAGAACGGCACATAGCCCAGCGGGTTGACCAGGCGGAAATCGCTCCCGTCGGGCAGCAAATGGGTCTTGGTCGGTGCCAGCACCAGATCAAACGCCAAACCGGCCTCGCGCAACACGATATGGGGCGCAAGCGAGCAGGCGCCAGGAGAGTAATAAAGCTTCATAGTGGTAGGGAGTAAGAAGTGGGTGGAAGGAGAAGGAGAAGGAGGAGAAGGGATGCCGCCGTTGATGCTAGCCGTCCGGTTGGGTTTTCAGTGACTCCTTGGCGGCAAGTCGACGGCAAGGCTGAATGTCGCTCGAATGCCGTCAGTCCGCCAAGCGGCTGGCATAAATCCCTGTGCTGTGCAGGCCTAAGGTCCACACGACTTACGTAAAAATCCACAGGTAGCGTTTTTCAACAAAATCAGACGCTACAGGTAGTGTCTATTAACAAGGTTTGCGTAAGTCCTAGTCCACTTCAGGCGCGCCCCAAAAAACAAACACAGCGGGCTCCAGGCCCTGTACAAAGCTGTGGATAATTTTTGCACAAGCCAGCAGTTATCCACAGGAAAAAATGATTTCCTAAAGTTGTTCGCCTTGTGTGCTGCGCACGAAGACATTGCCAGCACAGGTTTTGATGCTGGCCAAGCCATTGATTTTTAAAGGAAAAAATGACTTATCCCAGAAAACCCAAGCCTTCTACTACTACTACTATGTATTAATAGTGCTATAGAAGGATAGAAGAGAAAAACCAAAATCGGCGTGCTTGGCCCAACCAGCCCCAAAAAAAAGTCCCCACCGTGGGCCGGAATGGTTTCAATGGGAGCTGTGTTTTTTGCCTGCGCGGCATCCGGCGTTTGGCATCCGAGCTGGCATCCGGCGTCGTTGCCGGTCTGGCGGGCTTCTTTGGCCGGCAACCGGCAGCTACCGGCCTGATTCCTGGCCCTGTGTCCGCAAAACCCAGCGTTTTCTTGTGGCGCGGCCATCTTGGGCTTAACGTGAAACACCCCCGAAGCACCTGCGGCGCTCGCCCCCTCAAGGGGGCGCACCCTGTCGCCTGGCAGAGCCAGATCCACGGGTGCACTGGAAGCGGCGCGCTCGTCTCGCGGCGTGGTTTCATCGCTCGGTGGCGCTTGGCCCATGCATGACAGTTA
>JAYVXE010000375.1:0-3889 GCA_043785395.1 Burkholderiaceae bacterium
GCTCAGCCTGGCCCACCTGGTTCGCCGGGAGGGCCACCCGCCCCCGGCGGGCGCAGGCGGTTGGCGGGGAAGGTGAGGGCAAAGCGCGAGCCCTGGCCAAGACGGCTTTCAATCTGTAGCACGGCGCCGTGGCGCTGGGCCGCGTGTTTGACAATCGCCAGGCCCAAGCCGGTGCCGCCGGTGTTACGCGAGCGGCTGCGCTCAATCCGGTAGAAGCGCTCGCTGAGCCGGGGCAGGTGCTCAGGCGCAATGCCGGGGCCGTTGTCTTGTACCGAGAACTCGGCCCGGCCATCGGCCAGCCACTGCCAGCGCACAGCAACCCTGCCGCCGGCCTCGGTGTAGCGGATGGCGTTGCCAACCAGGTTGGACAGCGCGCTGTGCAGTTCGTGTTGCTGCCCGGCCATGCTGGCGCAGTCGGCGCTGGCTGGCCAGTCGAAATGCAGCTGTTGCGCGGGCTGCGACCCGTGCAGCAGGGCCGACAAGGCGCGCGCCTCTTGCTCTATCCGTGCCGTGCAGGTGGCCAGCGAAAACCACTCGCCCAGGCCCGGCAGTGGATTGCCCTCCAGCCGGGAGAGCGTCAGCAGATCACGCACCACGGCTTGCATGCGCTCGGCTTGCTCGGCCATCAGGCGCAGGTAGTGGGCGCGCTCGGCCGCGCTGAGCTCCAGGGTTTGCAGGGTTTCGACAAAGCCGCTGAGCACCGTCAGCGGCGTGCGGATTTCGTGCGAAACATTGGCCACAAAGTCACGCCGCATCGCCTCCGCCTGCTCCAGTGCGGTGACATCGCGGGCCAGCAGCAGTTTGCGTCCCTGTGCGTAAGCGCTCAAATACAGCGACAGGCGCACCGGGTGCTGCGGCGTGCTGTGGCGCCCGGTGATCACCACTTCTTGCTGCTCTGCGCGGGCGGCCTGCGCGCTGTCGAATGTTGCGTAATAGGCGGCAAACACCGGGTCGCGCACCAGATGGCCGATCGCTTGGCGCAGGTCGCGTTCGGCGTCAAAGCCAAACTGCACGGCTGCGATGTGGTTACACCATTCGATCTGCCCCTGGGCGTCGAGCAGCACCACGCCGTTGGGCGAGGCCTGGAGGGCGGCCAAGAATTCCTGCAAACGGGCCTGGCTTTCGTGCCACTTGCGCTCGCGCTGGTGCAGCAGGCGGCGCGTGCGGTCGCTGATTTCAGCGTACACGCCGCGCAGTTTCGGCATGCTGTCCAGCGTGCCTTGGCGCAGCCAACGCAGCCAGCGCACGCTTTGCATCCAGTCGGCCAAGAACCAGAGCCAGCTCGCCCCGAGCCCGGCCAGCAAGGCGCCCACCAGCGGCCACCAGCCGGTCCCGTGGAGGGCTGCGGCCAGCCACCAGCCGAGCCCTGCGCCCAGCAGTTGCAGCAGCGTAAAACTCAGCAGGCGTAAGAACATGGGCTTGGGGGCGGTTGTGCCAAGTGTGCGCTGGCGCTCATGCCGGCACCGTCAGCCGGTAGCCGGCGCCGCGCACGGTCTCGATCATCGGGCCGGCCATGCCCAGCGCTTCGCGCAAGCGCTTGATGTGGACATCGACCGTGCGCTCTTCGATCAGCACCTGGTCGCCCCAGACCTGGTCGAGCAGCTGGGCCCGGCTGTGGACCCGCTCGGCATGCTGCATCAGGTAGTGCAGCAGCTTGAACTCGGTGGGGCCGAGCTTGAGTGGCTGCGCCTGGTAGGAGACCCGGTGGGTTGCGGCATCCAGTTGCAGCGCACCCTTGCTGACGCTGCTCTGTGGTTCGGGCACATGGCGGCGCAGCACGGCGCGGATGCGGGCCAGCAGCTCTTGGGTGGAAAAGGGTTTGGTGATGTAGTCGTCGGCCCCGGCGTCCAGGCCTTGGACCTTGTCGGGCTCGTCGCCGCGCGCTGTCAGCAGCAGGATCGGAATCCGCTGCGTGCGCGGCTCGGCGCGCCATTTGCGGGCCAGGCTCAGGCCGCTTGGGCCGGGCAGCATCCAGTCGAGCAAGATCACGTCGGGCAGCTGGGCCGCCATTTCGCGCTCGGCGCCGGCGCCGTCACTGACCCAGCTCGGTGTGAAGCCGTTGTGCCGCAGATTGACCGCGATCAGCTCGGCAATGGCCGGCTCGTCTTCCACAATCAAAACATGGGGGCGCTTTTTCATCGTTGCTATTCCTTCGCAAAAACTGCGGCCATGCGGTTTTTTGGATGATTGGTAGGATTTGCGCAAAACCGCCCTGGCCAGGTCAATTTTGCGTAAGCCCTGATGGTTTTAATTTATTTGATAGCTGCTGTCGCATGTATTTAAAGGGTTTCAATATAAAAACATATTGAAATCCATTGAAAACAAGCGGTAGTTGCTATGAATATATTTGACGCATTACAAAATAGACGACTCGATCTCTTCCATGGAGGCGTGGCGCACATCGGCGCCTTTGACGATGTAGATAATGAACTCGGCAATATTTTTGGCATGGTCGCCAATGCGCTCGATGGCCTTGGCCAGGAACAGCAGGTCGAGGCTGGCGGAGATGGTGCGCGGGTCTTCCATCATGTAGGTGATGAGTTTGCGCACAAAGCCGTCGAACTCGTCGTCGATCAAGTCGTCCTCTTTCAAAATCGCCACCGCCACTGCGGTGTCGAGCCGGGCAAAGGCGTCGAGCGCCTTGCGCAGCAAACCCGAGGCCAGCTCAGCGGCGACCCGCAGCTCGGACGACGGCAGGCTGCGCGCGGTGCCGCTGTTGACGATGGATTTGAGCATGCGGGCAATTTTGCAAGCCTCGTCGCCGACCCGCTCCAAATTGGCGGTGGTTTTAGAGATTGCAATCAGCAGCCGCAAATCGCGCGCCGTGGGCTGGCGCCGGGCAATGATGGACGACAAATCACGGTCAATTTCGACCTCCATGGCATTGACCCGCTGCTCGACCGCAAACACCTGGTCGGCCGCCTCCAGGTTGAAGTGCGACAGCGCATACATGGCTTGCTGGATTTGCGACTCGACCAGGCCGCCAAGCTCCATGACCCGTGCCGAGATATTGTTCAATTCACTGTCGAATTGCGTTGAGAGGTGTTTTTCTGACATGCAAGCTCCATTATCAAAAATAGAAAAAACGGTTGCAAAATTTCCAAACCATGGCGCAATGGGTTAATCGCTGTGTGCGCGCTTAACCGAAGCGGCCGGTAATGTAGTCTTCGGTTTCTTTGCGCTGGGGTTTGAAGAACATTTGATCGGTGGCGCCAAACTCCACCAGGTCGCCCAAATACATGTAGGCGGTGTAATCGCTGCAACGTGCCGCCTGCTGCATATTGTGGGTGACAATCACCACCGTGTAATCGTTCTTCAGCTCCGAGATTAATTCTTCGATTTTGGCGGTCGAAATCGGATCGAGCGCCGAGCAAGGCTCGTCCAGCAGCAGCACGGCGGGCTTGATCGCAATGCCGCGTGCAATGCACAGGCGCTGCTGCTGGCCGCCCGACAAGCCCGAGCCGCTTTGCTGCAATTTGTCCTTCACCTCGCCCCAGAGTGCAGCTTTGCGCAAGGCCCATTCCACCCGGTCGTCCATGGCGGAGGCGCCCAAATTCTCAAATAAGCGCACCCCAAAAGCAATATTGTCGTAAATCGACATGGGAAAGGGCGTTGGCTTTTGGAAAACCATGCCAATCTTGGCCCGGATCAGTGCCACATTGTGCTTGGAGGTCAGGAGATCTTCGCCGTCGAGCAGGATTTTTCCCTCTGCGCGCTGCTCGGGATAGAGCTCGAACATGCGGTTGAAGGTGCGCAACAGGCTTGATTTTCCACAGCCCGATGGGCCAATAAAAGCCGTCACTTTGTGCTCTGGAATCTCCAGATTGATATTTTTCAGGGCATGGAATTTTCCATAGTAAAAATTAAGGTCTTGGACCGCAATTTTTGT
>JAYVXE010000376.1:0-3886 GCA_043785395.1 Burkholderiaceae bacterium
ATCGACAAGCTGCCCAACGACCCCTGGGGCCATCCCTACCAGTACCTGAACCCCGGTATCCAGGGCGAAATTGACGTGATGTCGTTCGGCGCCGACAGCCAAGCCAGCGGCGAGGGAACGAACGCTGACATTGGCAGTTGGCAATAGCCTGGCGCGGCGCGCTTTTCTCCGTCCATGCCGACGCTCACCCGCACCCAGCCTCGCCGCCGTCTTCTACGGCGTCGGCCACAGCGCGCGCCGCGTGGCTTTACGCTGCTAGAGCTGCTGGTGGTGGTGGCCATCATTGCGCTGGGCAGTGGCGGCGTTGTGCTCGCCCTGCGTGACAGCGCTCAGGCCCAGCTTGAGCGCGAAGGCCAACGGCTGGTTGCGCTGCTGGAGTCGGCCCGGGCACAGTCGCGCGCCCGTGGTGTGCCGGTGCGCTGGCACACCACCGCCGAAGGTTTTCAGTTTGACGGCCTGGCACCCGATGCGCTGCCCACGCACTGGCTGACCCAGGGGGTGCGGGCCGACACCGAAGGCGCTGCGCTGCAACTCGGCCCTGAGCCGATCATTGGCCGCCAGCAAATCCTGCTGTCGATGGCAGAGCAACCAGGGCACAGCTTGCGCATCGCAACCGACGGGCTGCGGCCCTTCAACGTGCAAGCAGCCGAGCCGACGTTGGCACCATGAGCGACACCCCTCCGCGCCAATGGCGCCGGCCACACATGCGGCGAGCGCCGGGCTTCACCCTGATCGAAGTGCTGGTGGCGCTGAGCATCGTCGCCGTGGCCTTGGTGGCGGGCTTGCAAGCGACGATGGCGCTGACACTCAACGCCGAGCGCCAATCGGACATCTTGCTGGCCCACTTGTGCGCCGAAAACCAATTAACCCAGGTGCGGCTGGCCGCCGCCATGCCCAGCATCGGCGACAGCAACACGGTCTGCGAGCAGGCCGGGCGCAGCTACACGCTGGCGCTGACCGTGCGGCCCACGCCCAACCCGAGCTTTCGCCGGGTTGACGCCCAGGTGCTGCGCGACGGCTTGTCGGTGCTGCGCCTGTCTACCATCGTGAGCAAGTATTGAGCTCGCCCCCAGGCTTTTTCACTTCGTGTAAACGCCAACCCCCTGCCGGGGGCAACATGCGGCATCGGCTGTATCCAGCCTCAGCCGGGGGCGGACTGGCAAAGCCAGATCCGCGGTGTTCTGGGGTCTTCGCTTCGCTTGACGAGGGGGGGGCGGGGTTGGGCTCGCCTCCGGGCTTGTGCGCTGCGCGGGCTGTGCGGGTGCGGGGCTTTACGCTGATCGAGTTGCTGGTGGCGATTTCTATCATGGCTTTGGTGGCGATTTTGAGTTGGCGCGGGCTGGACGGGATGGCGCGGGCGCAGGCCAGCAGTTTGGCGCGGGCCGACCAGGTGTTGGGCTTGCAGGCCGGGCTCGGCCAGTGGGGGGCTGATTTGGATGCGATGCAAACCATCCCGCAGACCCTGGCGCTGGACTGGGACGGCGCTGTGCTGCGCATCACCCGGCGCAGCAGCCAGGCCGATGATGCCGGGCCACGGGTGGTGGCCTGGGCTCTGCGCAGTGGCAGCTGGCAGCGCTGGCAGTCGGCGCCGCTGGGCAGTCGGGGGGCTTGGCAACAGGCCTGGGGCCGCGCCGCACGCTGGGGTCGCAGCCCAGATGCTGCAAATGTGGCAAATGTGGCCGGGCAGGACGACGCGGTGGATGTCGTGCCGCTGGCGGATTGGCAACTTTTTTATTTTCGCGCCAACGCCTGGGTTCCTGCCGACGGCGCAGGCAGTGCGCCGTCGAATACGCCGCCAAATACGCCAACACCAACGCCAACACCAACCCCCAACCTGCTCCCGCCCGACGGCGTGCGGCTGGTACTGAACCTGCCCGCCGGGCATCCGCTGGCAGGCCGCATCCGCCGTGACTGGATTCGGCCCACACTGAGCGGCAACAAACAATGAGACAGACACCACGCGACAACCCTCTGACTCTCATGCACGGGCCAAGCGCCCCGAACGATGAAACAAGGGCTCGCGACGAGCGCGCCCCCAGTGCACCCGTGGATCTGGCTCTGCCAGTCCACCGGGTGCGCCCCCTTGAGGGGGAAGCGCTGCAGGCGCTACGGGGGTGTTACACGTTAACCGGCACAGCCGCAACGCAGCGCGGCGCGGCTCTGCTGATCGCGCTGCTGACGGTGACCCTGGTGGCAACCATGGCGGCGGCGGCGATGTGGCAGCAGTGGCGCAGCATCGAGATTGAGGCGGCCGAGCGCGCGCGCGTGCAATCGGCCTGGCTGCTGGTCGGTGCGCTCGACTGGTCGCGGCTGATCTTGCGCGAAGACCTGCGCACGGGCGGCGCCGACCACCTGGCCGAGCCCTGGGCGATTGCCCTGCAAGAGGCGCGCCTGTCGACATTTTTGGCCGCCAGCGGCAACGAGGCCGCGCAGGACAACAGCACCGACACCCGCGACGCCTTCCTCTCGGGCCAGATCATCGACGCCCAATCGCGCCTGAATCTGCGCAACCTGCTGGACGACGGCGGCAAAGTCTCCGCCCCAGCCCTGCGCCGCGTCGAGCGCCTGTTCACGCTGCTAGGCCTGCCCGCCGAGCTGGCCCGCACTCTGGCCGACGCGCTGCAACGCGCCTATAGCCGCAGCGCGGCAGCGGCCAATCCGGGCGCAGGCGGCGACGGCGGCGGCGACGGCGCAGGGCTGATGCCGCAGCGGCTCGAAGACCTGGTCTGGCTCGGCCTGCCCGCCAGCAGCGTCGAGCTGCTCGCGCCCTATGCCACGCTGCTGGCGCAGCGCACGACGCTGAACATCAACACCGCCAGCGCCGAGGTGCTGTACGCCAGCGGCGCCAGCCCCGATATGGCACACGCCCAGAGCCTGGTCAGCGCACGCCAAAGCAGCCATTTCCCCACCCTCACTGATGCCAACCAACGTCTGGGCCTGGCCGAGCCACTCAGCGCCAACGATTTCAGCACCAGCTCTGGCTTCTTTGAGGTGCATGGCCGCCTGCGGCTCGACAACAACGTGGTGGAAGAGCGCTCTTTGGTGCAGCGCGACCTCAGCGGCCGGGTGCAAACGCTGTGGCGCGAGCGCGGCAGCGTTGCCGGCTTAGACGCCGCGCTGGCCGAGGGCCGTTAATGTGAAAAAAATTTCATGCTCTAGGGCGCGGCGCTTGGTGGGCATGAAAGTTGGGACGGCACGCAGTGCGAAGGTGGGTCGTGCCGACCGAAAGGAATACGCGACGCGACGCCCAGTCCCTGGCTTACTACGCTCCCTCCCCCTCGGTTTGGTTTTCAAAAAATCAATGCAACATGCTAGGGACGACATGTGGCGTCGACTGTCACCAGCCTCAATCAGGAACGGATTGGCAGAACCATAGCCACGGCGTCCGCTGGGAAGGGAGCGCATGTCATAAGCGAGACAGTAGGGTGAGTAGTTACCAAGCAGGCCGCTTAGCGTTGTGTGGACGCCTCCTTTAGGACGGCAGACATAGCCGAGAGCGTACACATCTACAACGCACCCCATATGTATAGCGTTCTGAACACTTGCATCGGCTCTAAGCGTTCCTCTCTATTTACAGCCCACACAGTCATGCGTACGCTCATTGATGAATTGAGGTCGCTCCCTAACGATCATCAATCATGATGACTGCCCCGCACAAGCAAGTCCGCCCCACTCCCTCATAACATACGCAGATACTTTTACAAGCTAGGCCAATATCCGTGACTTGCCCTTCCATTTTGACGTGAATGACGCCTTAATCCACTAAGGGCCAAACATCTTTGGTTTATATCGAATTTGGCGGTTTCCCCTCTATAGAGGATGCATGAGGGGTGAACTAAAATTGTTTACCTCTTAGTAAGTAGATCAGTGAAGAGTTTCTAAATAA
>JAYVXE010000377.1:0-3877 GCA_043785395.1 Burkholderiaceae bacterium
CCCCCCCCAAAAAAAGGACTCTCCCATGGCAACCCGAATCAAAAGCAAGACCCTGGCCGCGGTGCCGCAAAGCAAGGACGACTGCGCCGGCAGCATCCGCACCATTGGCGACGTGCAGCGCGAGTTCGAGCGCGAACGCGCGCAGATGAACGACGCCATTGCCGCCACCACCGCCAAGCACCAGCCGACCCTGAGCGCGCTGACCGAGCGGCTGGACCGGCTGCAGGCCGGCGTGCAGGCCTGGTGCGAGGCGAATCGCACCGAGCTGTGCGGCGCCGACGACAGGCTGGGAAAAACCGCCAACCTGGTGACCGGCGAGGTGGCCTGGCGCCAGCGCCCGCCCAGCGTGCGCATTGCCAACGCCGACCTGGTGACCGAGACCCTGCTGCGCATGGGCCTGGGCCGCTTTGTGCGTGTCAAAAACGAGTGCAACAAGGAGGCCATGCTGCAGGAGCCCAACGCGCTGCGCGGCATTGCCGGCATCACCATCGTCAGCGGGGTGGAGGACTTTATCGTCACGCCCTTTGAAGCTCAGGCGGAGGCCGCATGAGCTTCATGAACGGCCAGCCCTGGCTGGAGGCCAAGCGCGCGCAGAACTACATGCCCGCCTTTGACCGCCCGGCCTGCCGCAACTGCGCCCACGCCACGGCGCATGCGCGGGTCGATTCGACCACCAGCAACTACCGCTGCGCAGTCGGCAGCTTTATGACCACGGCCATGGCGGTGTGCGAGCGCCACCAGCTCCAGAAAGTGACGCAATGACCAAGCACTACACCCCCCAAGTCGATTCAGTGCCTTACAAAGTGATCGCCCTGCTGGCCGCAGACCCGGCCATGCGGCTGGTGACCTGCGACGAGCTGTCGGCCAAGTTTGGCCGGCACCACAGCGCCTTCCACACGCTGCTGGCCCCGGCGGTGCAGGCGCGCTACCTGGAGCGACAAACCAACGCGGAAGATGAGCTGGTGTACGGCCTTGGGCCGGTGGCCAGCGGCATTGCGGCAGAGCCGGTGCCAGTGCCTGACGTTGCCCCCGCCGCCGCCTGGGCCGCCCCGCGCCAGCCTGCCAAGCCGCGCAAGACCCAGAGCGATCCATTCGTCTGCGACACCAGCAAGATCGTCCTCAAGTCCGGCGTGCCCGTGCCGGTAGGCCGCACCGCCCAGGGCACCGACTGGGCATTGCTGCTGGGGCGCATGGCGCAGGGCCAGTGCTGTGAGCTGCCGGCGGAGGCGCTTAGCAGCCTGGGCGGCGCGGTAACAAGGGCGAGAAAAGCCGGCGAAGGCGTTTTTAAAATCCGCAAGCTCAGCCCTGAGACGCTGGGCCTGTGGCGCGTCGGCTGACCCGCCATGGCCAACAAGCCCGCCCCCCTGCGCGTCAACCACCTGGCGGCCATCCACATGGCGCAAAAGGCGCTGGCGATGTCGGCCGACGATGCCGTGGCGCTGAAGCTGGCCATCACCGGCCAGGCCAGCAGCAAGGACATGACGGCGCAGCAGCGCGCCCGCTACCTGGCGCACCTGGCCGGGCTGCAGGCCCACCTGCCGGGCGCGGTGCCCGCCCGCGCGCCGCTGCGCCACGTGCCGCAGCGCCATGCCAGCGCGCGCAGCGCCGACGACCCGCTGGACGCCCGCTACAGCAAGGCCCGCGCGCTGTGGCACGCGCTGCACCTGGCAGGCGTGGTGCACACCGACACCGACGCCGCGCTGATGGCCTATGTCAAGCGCCAGACCCGGCTGGAGCACTGGCGCTTTTTAAACGGCTACCAGGTCAACGCGGTGATCGAGGCGCTGAAGCACTGGCTGGCGCGCGTGCCGCAGGGTGCCGCCACACCCACCGCCACCCCAGCAACGCCAGCAGTGAGTGCCCCGCATGAAGCATGAGCCTTCCCACAGCACGCCCGCCATGGCCCAGGCCAGACGCCAAGCGATCGAAGCCACCAGCGGCATGGCCGCGCTGGCCCCGCTGCACGCCCTGCTGGACCCGGCCTACCCGCCCAACCTGCGCGCCATCGCCGAAATATTGTTCGCGCAAATCACCGAAGACAGCGCCCGCCCCGGCGAGCCGCCGATCACCCCGGCGCTGCTGGCGCTGCGCCTGACCGAGCGGCTGAGCAGCGAGCTGGGCGGCCAGCACATGTACATCGGCAAGGGCGTGAGCTTTCACGCCACGCTGCGCGACCGCGAGATGTACGCCAGGTACACCGGCAACAACACCGCCGAGCTGGCGCGCCGCTACAGCATCAGCCAGATGCGCGTGCGCCAGATTGTGGGCGCCATGACGGCCGACGAGACGGCGCGGCGGCAGGGGCGGCTGGAGCTGGTATGAGGGCGGCTGCGCAATCGGTTACAGTGCGGGCTGGGATTGACAGCCCGTTGAAGCACTGCGACGAAAGCCGCAGCTCTACCGCAGACCTTGCGGCTTTTTTGTTCGTGCCCCCAGTTCAGGCGGCTCGGATGGGAGGCCTCAGGGCCTGCCGGTTCACGCAAGTGCTTCCCGGTCTGTCAACCCGTTCGAGCCGCCGCCCCCGTTTGACAGCGGGTGCAGCGGTTTTTGCAAACCGAAGCACTTGGAGCCCATCTATGGCAAAACCGAAACCTGCTGCCTTCGCGCAGCCGCAGCCGCACCCGCACGCCTACCCGTATCTGCACCCGCAGCCCTTGACCACCCGCATCGTCGATGCGCTGGACGATCTGGACAGCCACCTGGCCGCGCTGGAGGCGGTGGAGCAGCTGATCGCGCCGCAAAAGCTGCACAACACCGAAGACTTGGCGCATGTCAACCGCGAAGGCCTGGCCTTCATGTTCTGCCTGCTCAACAGCGCCGTGCGCGAGAAGTTCGCCGTGGCCAAGGCGCTGGCCGATGCGGCGTATGCAATGAATTCCCCTCACCTCAACTGAAAGACCATCATGAACAACACCCTTCAATCATTCTCATTCGACAGCCATGGCGTTCGCGTCATTGAGAAGGACGGCGAGCCCTGGTTCGTCGCGCGCGACATTTGCAGCGCTCTCGACATATCAAACGTATCGGATGCACTCACCCGTCTGGACGATGATGAGCGTGGTGATATCGGTTTAAACGATGTCACGGGGCGCAACCAAGAGTTTTCCATCATCAGCGAGTCCGGTCTTTACAGCCTGATTTTGGGCAGCCGCAAGCCGGAAGCCAAGGCATTCAAAAAGTGGGTGACCTCCGAGGTGTTGCCCTCCATCCGCAAAACCGGGCAGTACAGCGCGGTGGGCAGCAGCGATGCCAAGATGGACAAGCTGCTGGGCCTGATGGAGCAGATGCTGCGCGTGATGCCCCAGATGCTGGAGGCCGCCAACCCGCAGAAAGCCAAGCGCGAGCGCAGGCGCATGCACGAGGAGGATGTGGCGCGCATCATGGAGCTGCGCGCCGAAGGCTACTTGCTGCACGACCTGGTGATTGAGACCGAGTTCAGCCAGAGCCAATGCTGGGCGGTGTGCGCCGGGCGCTACAAGGTGCTGGAAAGCGGCCGGGTGAGCATTGACCTGCGCAATGACGTGGCCCGTGCCGCAGCCGACGCCGCCAAGGAAGAGCGCAGGGCCAACGAAGCTGCACCCGGCGAGGGGGCAGCATGAGCGCCGACCAATTGACAAAACGCGTTGCACATCTGGAAGCCGTGGTAAACCAGCTCGTGGCTTATGTGAACTTGCTATCGGGCGACCACACCGCTTTTGAGTGCGCGTTCGATGTGTTGGACGAGCGCTTCAAATGCGGCATCAACATCGGCGAGTCGCTCAGGGAGTTGAGAGGCGAGAAGATGGAAGAAGACGGCATCGATTTCGAGGCGCTGGAGCATGCCGCATTCTTGACAAGACCGACACCCTGACCATGCCCCAATCCCGCCTGGCCAGCC
>JAYVXE010000378.1:0-12269 GCA_043785395.1 Burkholderiaceae bacterium
AGCCAACCCTGAGTATGTGCATGCCTTCATGCAGACCAACGACGCCAAAGTCGCGGGCCTGATTGTGGTGAGCACCGACAAGGGGCTGTGCGGCGGCCTCAACAGCAATGTGCTGCGGGCCGTCACCAGCAAGCTGCGCAGTCTGCAGGCTGAGGGCGTGTCAGCCGAGGCGGTCGCGATTGGCAACAAGGGACTGGGTTTTTTGAACCGGGTTGGCGCCAAGGTTGTTTCGCATGTGACCCAGCTGGGCGACAAGCCGCATTTGGACAAGCTGATTGGGCCGGTCAAAGTGCTGCTTGATGCTTATGCCGAGGGCCGCGTCAACGCTGTTTATTTGGCCTATACGCGCTTTATCAACACGGTCAAGCAAGAGCCGGTGATCGAGCAGCTGCTGCCGCTCAAGGCCGAGGCCTTGCAAGTTGAGGCGGGCCAGCACAGCTGGGACTACATCTACGAGCCTGACGCACACAGCGTGATCGACGAGCTGCTGGTGCGTTATGTCGAGTCGCTGGTCTACCAGGCGGTGGCCGAGAACATGGCGTCCGAGCACTCGGCGCGGATGGTGGCGATGAAGGCTGCGACCGACAATGCGGGCAACGTCATTGGTGAGTTGAAGCTGGTCTATAACAAGACCCGCCAAGCCGCCATCACGAAAGAGCTGTCCGAGATTGTTTCGGGTGCCGCGGCTGTCTAAGCGCACAGGATCACGATTTAGCAACACGACTTACGCCCACAAGCCGCGCTAGCCCGCACCGTCGCTGGCCATAAGTTAGCAGCTTGGCGTAAGCCTTCACACATTTTGGAGCAACAAATGGCTCAAGCCCAAGGAAAAATTGTTCAGTGTATTGGCGCTGTGGTCGACGTGGAATTCCCGCGCGATCAGATGCCCAAGATCTACGATGCATTGAAGCTCGAAGGTCTGACACTGGAGGTGCAACAGCAGCTCGGCGACGGCATTGTGCGCACCATTGCGCTCGGCTCCAGCGACGGTCTGCGCCGTGGCCTGATGGTCACCAACACCGGTGCTTCGATCACGGTGCCGGTGGGCAAAGCCACGCTCGGACGCATCATGGACGTGCTGGGTCGCCCGATCGACGAGCGCGGCCCGGTCAGCCAAGAGCTGACCGCCTCGATCCACCGCAAGGCCCCGGCCTACGACGAACTCAGCCCTTCGCAAGAGTTGCTGGAAACCGGTATCAAGGTGATTGACTTGGTGTGCCCGTTCGCCAAAGGCGGCAAGGTCGGCCTGTTCGGCGGCGCCGGTGTGGGCAAGACCGTCAACATGATGGAGTTGATCAACAACATCGCCAAAGCCCACAGCGGCTTGTCGGTGTTTGCCGGCGTGGGTGAGCGTACCCGCGAAGGCAACGACTTCTACCATGAGATGGCCGACTCTGGCGTGGTGAATCTGGAGAACCTTGTCGAGTCCAAAGTGGCCATGGTTTACGGCCAGATGAACGAGCCCCCAGGCAACCGCCTGCGCGTTGCGCTGACCGGCCTGACGATTGCCGAGTCGTTCCGCGACGAAGGCAAGGACGTGCTGTTCTTTGTGGACAACATCTACCGCTACACCTTGGCTGGCACCGAAGTCTCGGCGCTGCTGGGACGGATGCCTTCCGCCGTGGGTTACCAGCCGACACTGGCCGAAGAAATGGGCCGCTTGCAAGAGCGCATTACGTCGACCAAGGTTGGCTCGATCACCTCGATCCAGGCCGTCTACGTGCCTGCTGACGACTTGACCGACCCGTCGCCCGCGACAACCTTCGCCCACCTGGACTCGACCGTGGTGCTGTCGCGTGACATCGCCTCGCTGGGTATCTACCCGGCGGTTGACCCGCTGGACTCCACCAGCCGCCAGCTCGACCCCAACGTCGTCGGCGAAGACCACTACGCCACCGCACGCGCCGTGCAAGGCACCTTGCAGCGCTACAAAGAGCTGCGCGACATCATTGCCATTTTGGGCATGGACGAGCTCGCACCGGACGACAAGCTAGCCGTGGCCCGGGCGCGCAAAATCCAGCGCTTTTTGTCCCAGCCGTTCCACGTGGCCGAAGTGTTTACCGGTGCACCCGGCAAATACGTGCCGCTGTCGGAGACCATCCGTGGCTTCAAGATGATCACCAGCGGCGAGTGTGACCACCTGCCAGAACAGGCGTTCTACATGGTCGGCACCATCGACGAGGCTTTCGAGAAAGCCAAGAAAATGGCAGCGTAACTAGCCCGCCCCCAGGCTTCGCGCACTTTGTGTCGCTTGTCGCCAACCCCCTGCGAGGGGGCGATACCAGCAGACTGGCAAAGCCAGATCTGCGGTATCTCTGGAATGGGGCATCTTGCGCACAAAAAGGGGTGATAAGTTGCAACGCTGTTGTTTAAAAAATTGAAGGAAACCCGATGGCAAGCATCCATGTTGACGTTGTCAGTGCCGAGGCGCTGATTTTCTCGGGCGAGGCGACCTTTGTCGCGCTGCCCGGAGAAGCTGGTGAGCTCGGCATCAAGCCGCGCCACACGCCGCTGATCACCCGCATCAAGCCTGGCTCGGTGCGGATCCAGTTGGTCAATGGCGACGAGGAATTCATTTTTGTCGCCGGTGGCATTCTGGAAGTGCAGCCGAACTGCGTGACCGTGCTGTCCGACACCGCGATTCGCGGCAAGGACTTGGACGACGAAAAGGCCAACCTGGCCCGCGCCGCCGCCGAAGAGGCACTGAAGAACGCCAGCGGTGAACTTGACCTGGCCCTGGCCCAGTCCGAGCTGGCCGTCATGGCGGCCCAAGTTGCCGCCCTGCGCAAGTACCGCGACAAAAAGTAAGCGCAACCAAGCGCCAAAAAAGCCACCTGCGGGTGGCTTTTTTGGTGCTGCTATTTATTTGTATAGCTGCTGCCGCATAGTTATAAACCATTTCAATGATTAAACATGTTGAAATATAGGCTTATCAAGCGGTATAAGCAATATAATTTATAGCAAAATCGGTGCTTCTCTGCCAACATCGCATTGCGGCTTGGCTGGTGCATGCGCCGTCCACCGTCCACCAAAGCACCAGATGGCAGCGTGCCGTTACGCCGTGCGTGCCGCGTGTCTTCGCGCATGGGTCGCGGCAGCGCGCCGCACAGGGCGGCTGGCTTGCCTATGTGGGTAGGATGGGCGTCTTTGCGGACGCCTGCTTTTTCATGCGTCGCCCCGCCAGTGGCAGCGCGATTTTTCTCACCGTATTTTTTCCAGCCACAGCCTACAACCCACAGCCCATGTTCCAGCCCCCCGCCCCCCCGCGCTTTACCCGCGCCCCCCGCCCGGCAACGCCCAGCCGCGCCCCTGCCAGCGCTGCTGCGCCCGGCGCCACGCAGCGCCTGAACAAGCGCATGGCCGAGCTCGGCCTGTGCTCGCGGCGCGAGGCCGACAACTGGATTGCGCAGGGCTGGGTGCAGGTCAATGGCCAGCCGACCGAGGTTGGCCAGCAGGTCGACGCCAACGACAAGATCGAGGTGCATCCGCTGGCCCAGGGCTACCAGGCCAGCCAGGTCACGATTTTGCTGAACAAGCCGATGGGCTACGTCAGCGGCCAGCCGGAGGACGGCCATGAGCCCGCCGTGGCACTGCTCAACCCGCGCAGCCATTGGGTTGGTGACAGTTCACAGCAGCGTTTTCAGCCCGGCCATCTGCACGGTCTGGCGCCCGCTGGGCGGCTCGATATCGACTCGATTGGCCTGCTGGTGTTGACGCAGGACGGCCGGGTTGCGCGCCAGCTGATCGGCGAGGACTCGGCGGTCGACAAGGAGTATTTGGTGCGCGTCAGCTGGGGCGAGGTCACCAGCGATGTGCAGGCCGTCTTCCCCGCCGCGCAGCTTGAGCGCCTGCGCCACGGCCTGAGCCTGGACGGCAAGCCGCTGCTGCCGGCCCAGATCGCCTGGCAAAACTCCGAGCAACTGCGCTTCGTGCTGCACGAGGGCAAAAAGCGCCAGATCCGGCGCATGTGCGAGCAGGTTGGGCTGCGCGTGGTCGGCCTTAAACGCATCCGCATCGGCCGCGTGCTACTGGGCAGTTTGCCGATTGGGCAGTGGCGCTATCTGGGCCCGCACGAGCAGTTCTGAGCCGGGGTGGGCTGGACTTGGGGCGCTGCGGGCGCTGCTAGGCGCTGCGGGTGCCTCAGCCGTGCAAGAGCGGCGCCAAGACAAGGCCGGATTGCGCGGCGTGCCAGGGCGGGTACTTGGCCATCACGCACGCAAAGACCGGTGCGGCCAGCCGCTGCGCCAGCCAGGCGTGGAGTTCGGGCCAGGCTTGCTGCGCGAACCAGGCCGCATCGACATGGGCAAATTGCCGCACGAACGGCGCAATCGCCATGTCGGCCAGCGAAGCGGTGTCGCCGCCCAGGCAGCGTGTGTGTTGTAAGCGTGTCTGGAGCTGCTTTAAAAAGACGCAGCCTTGCGCCCGTTGTGCCAGCGCATCGCTTTGCGGCTGGCGCTCGGGGTATTTGTAGCCGTCCAAATGCCGCTTGAACGCGCCGTCACATTCGGCGATCAGGGCCAGCCCATCGGCCAGCGTGGCGTGTGTAGGCTGCAACCAATGCCCAGGGTCGTTGCGCCGCAGCGCCCACAGCATGATGTCCAGGCTTTGGTCAAGCACCTGGCCGTCCACATTGACCAGCACCGGTACCGTGCCCTTGGGCGAGGCGGCGAGCAGCTCGGCGGGCTTGTTGCGCAGCAGGATTTCGCGCAGTTCACAGCGCAGCCCACTCACCGCAATCGCCAGACGCGCCCGCATCGCGTAGGGGCAGCGCCGAAACGAATAGAGAATGGGCAAGCTGTTGGTGGCCAGCGCTGCCGGACCAAGGAAGGTGCCGTTGTTGGGGGTCAGCACCAGTGACCCTAAATTTGCAACAACTGCGCGCTGGCCCGTGCCAAGGCCTCGGGCGTGCCCGACAACACCAAGGTGTCGCCGTCGCTCAGTTGCAGTTCGTCGTGCACGGGGTTGCTGGCGCCGTGGGCGCGCTTCAGGCTGACCAGGCGCACGCCCAACTCTGCCAGCCCCAGCTGGCCTAGCTGTACGCCGCGCAGCAGACTGGCCGGCGGCAGGGTAAAGCTGCCCAGGCGCTCTTGGTCAGGTTCTTGTGCGCCGTCGTCGGAGCCGTGAAAGAAGCCGCGCAGCAGGCTGTAGCGTGCGTCGCGCTGGTCCTGCACCATGCGCAATACCCGGCGCATGGGCACGCCGACCAAAGCCAGTGCATGGCTGGCCAGCATCAGTGAGCCTTCGATCGATTCCGGCACGACTTCGGTGGCACCGGCGGCGCTCAAGCGTTCCAGGTCGCGGTCGTCTTGGGTGCGCACAATCACCGGCACATGCGGCGCATGGGCGCGGCTGTAGTGCAGCACTTTGAGGGCACTGGGCAGGTCCAGGTGGGTGATGACGACGGCGCTGGCACGGGCCAGGCCGGCTGCCATCAGCGCCTGCGGTCGGGCGGCATCGCCAAACACCACGGAGTCGCCCGCCGCCGCCGCTTGGCGAACCCGGTCCGGGTCGAGGTCGAGCGCCAGGTAGGGGATGCTTTCGCGCTCCAGCATGCGCGCCAAATTTTGCCCGCAGCGGCCATAGCCGCAGATGATGATGTGCTGACTGGCGTTGATCGCCTGGCTTGCAATTTGGGTCATTTGCAGCGATTGCTGGAGCCAGTCATTGCTGGCCAGCCGCAGCACGATGCGGTTGCTGGCCAAGATGATGAAGGGCGTTGCCAGCATGGACAGCACCATCGCCGCCAAAATCGGATTCAGCAGCAGCGGGGGCACCAGCTGGTGGCCTTGCGCCAGTGTCAGCAGCACAAAACCAAACTCACCGGCTTGGGCCAAATACAGGCCCGTGCGCAAGGCCACGCCGCTGCTGGCACCCAGCAGCCGCGCCAGCAGCGTGACCAAGGCCAGCTTCAGCAACAGCGGCACGACCAGCAAGAACAGCACCAGACCCCAGCGTTGCAGCACGATGTGCCAGTCGAGCAACATGCCGATGGTGATGAAAAAAAGGCCGAGCAAGACGTCGTGAAAGGGCCGGATATCGGTCTCCACCTGGTGCTTGAACTCGGTCTCGGACACCAGCATGCCGGCGATAAAGGCGCCCAGGGCCAGGCTGAGTCCGGCCAGCTCGGTCAGCCAGGCCAGGCCGAGCGTGATCAGCAAAAGGTTCAGCATGAACAACTCGTCACTGCGCCGCCGTGCCACCAGTGTCAGCCAGCGCCGCATCAAGCGCTGGCCGCCCACCAGCAACAGTGTCACCAGCAGCATCGCCTTGAGCAGCGCAATGCCGAGCGCAACGAACAAGTCGTCGGGCGACGAGCCGAGCGCGGGAATCAGCACCAGCAAGGGCACTACCGCCAAATCTTGGAACAAAAGGACGCCGATGATGCGTTTGCCGTGCTCGCTTTGCAGCTCTAGCCGCTCGGCCATCAGCTTGACGACGATGGCCGTGCTGCTCATGGCCAGCGCGCCCGACAAGGCCAGCGCGGTCTGCCAGCCCATCTGCCAGTGCGTCGGCCAGAGCCAGGCCAGCAACAGGCCGCCAGCGCAAGCCGCAGCCATCGTCAGCAACACTTGCAGCAGGCCGAGGCCAAAGACATGGCGGTGCATGGCGCGCAGCTTGGGCAGATTGAACTCCAAGCCAATCGTGAACATCAAAAACACCACCCCGAACGCACCGAGCTGGCGCACGCCCGCTGAATCCTGTGCCAGCGCCAGCGCATGCGGGCCAATCAAGACCCCTGCGGCCAAGTACCCCAACATGGGGGGCAGCTTCAAGCTGCGAAAGACAACCACGCCAATGACTGCAGCGAGTAAGTACAAGAGGGCGATAGACAGCGATGACATGCTTCTGATACTAGCGGCATGGCCCGGCGTGCCGCAGCGCTGGGTGGCTGGTTGGGCGGCACGGTTTGGCAAAAACCTGCTGCAATGCGCCGTGCCGTGCCGTGCCGTGCCGTGCCGTGCCGCGCCGCGCCAAACCCGGCTGCGCTCCTGGCTAGAATCAAAGCATGATGCACCGACCCCCGAACGCGCCCAATTTTGATCCGGCGCAGGCCATCCGGTTGGCCCAGGAAACCTTCGAGATCGAGGCCGCCGCCGTGCTCGGCCTGCGCGAGCGGGTGCAGGGCGAAGACGGCCCTTTTGTCTGCGCCTTGCGACTGCTGCTGGCGGTGCCGGGCCGGGTCGTCGTCATGGGCATGGGCAAAAGCGGCCACGTTGGCCGCAAGATCGCGGCCACCTTGGCCTCTACCGGCACGCCGGCGGTGTTTGTACACCCCGCCGAAGCAAGCCACGGCGACCTCGGCATGGTGACCGCCAATGACGCCGTGTTGGCCATTTCGAACAGCGGCGAAGTCAGCGAGCTGACCATCATTTTGCCGGTCATCAAACGCCTGGGCGTGCCGCTGATCGCCTTGACGGGCGGCACGCAGTCAACGCTGGCCTTGCACGCCGACATCGTGCTCAACAGTGCGGTGGCGCGCGAAGCCTGTCCGCTGAACTTGGCACCGACAGCCAGCACCACCGCCCAACTCGCCTTGGGCGATGCGTTGGCGGTAGCCCTGCTTGACGCCCGGGGCTTCAAGCCGGCGGACTTTGCCCGCTCGCATCCGGGCGGCGCACTCGGGCGCAAGTTGTTGACCCATGTGCGCGACGTGATGCGCAGTGGCGACGCTTTGCCACGGCTGCCGCCAGACGCCAGCTTTAGCCAGCTGATGCGCGAGATGAGCCACAAGCAGCTTGGCATGGCGGTGGTTGTGGGCCCCGGCGACAAAATCGTCGGCGTTTTTACCGACGGCGACCTGCGCCGCCTGATCGAAAACGGCACGGATCTGCGCGCACACACCGCCGCCGAGGTGATGCAGGCCTCGCCGCGCAGTATCCGGGCCGATGCACTGGCCGTCGATGCCGCTGAACTGATGGAGCAGCACGGCATTACCTGCGTCTTGGTTGCCGACGCGGCGGGCGCGCTGCAAGGCATCGTGCATATTGGCGACCTGATGCGGGCCAAGGTGATTTGACGCTGGGTGCGGCCCACGTCTTGCCATGCTTGGTAAAAACCTAAAATTGACGCAAGTTCACCTTGTTTTTCCTGTCCCTGTGATTGCTGTGACTGTTGTGACTGTTGTGACTACCGCTGCTTCTTTGCCCACCCGGCCTTTCCCCTCCACTGTGCGGCTGTTGGCACACGGCGCAGCATGGACGCCGTCGGAGCGAATTTTGGTGGCGGGGGCGGCATGACTTTTTCCTTGCGTGCAAGCTGGGAGCGGGCCTCGCTTTATCTGCCGATAGCGCTGATGGCGCTGCTGGCGCTCGGCACCTATTGGCTGGTTCGCACCATGCCGAGCACGGCACAGCCCGCGCTTTTGCGCGCCCTCAGGCACGAGCCCGACTACTTCATGCGTACTTTTTCCGTCAAAAGCTTTGATACCCAGGGCCGCCTGCAAAGCGAAATCAGCGGTACCGAAGGCCGCCATTTCCCCGATACCGACACGCTTGAGATTGACCAAGTGCAGATGCGCGCCTTCAGCCTCGATGGAAAAATCACGCGGGCCAGCGCCGACCGCGCCCTCAGCAACAGTGACGGCTCGGAAATACAGCTGTTTGGCAACGCCGTCGTGGTGCGCGAGGCCAGCACCGACGCCAAGGGGCGGGTGAGTCCGCCGCTGGAGTTTCGCAGCGAATTCCTGCACGCCTACACCAAAACCGAGCGCGTACAGACGAACCTGCCGGTGCTGGTGGTGCGTGGGCTTGACAGTTTCACGGCCATTGGCCTGGATTTTGACAACCTTGACCAAAGACTGGACCTGCACAGCCGCGTGCGTGGCCAGCTGATGCCCCGCCCCGCCCGCTGAATGTTTGGCCCCACAGACGCAGGTCTGGCAGGTCTGGCAGGCCTGGCAAGGCTGCGCTGGCTTATTCAGGACTTACACAAAATTGACCTGGCTAGGCATTTTTCCGCAGACAGTACTTCAGATACGGCAAGGAAAAAAACGACGCCAGGGCGGTTTTGCGTAAGTCCTACTATTACAGGACTTACGAAAAATTGTCCTGGCTAGGCATTTTCCCGCAGACAGTACTTCAGTACGGCAAGGGAAAAGAACGACGCCAGGGCGGTTTTGCGTAAGTCCTACTATTATTTAAAAAACCCACCATGCCTCCTTTGGTTTTCATTACCGGTGCCTCTAGCGGCATTGGCCAAGCGCTGGCTGCACGCTTCCACCAGGCCGGTTACCGGCTGGCCTTGGTGGCGCGCCGAGATTTTGCAATAGAATCATGGGCTAAGGCATATGGAATAAGCGGTGACAGCTATGAAATATATAGCGCAGATGTGGCAAGCATCGACAGCATCTGCGCGGCCGCCCAGGCCTGCATGGCCCGCCAGGGCCTGCCCGACGTGGTGATCGCCAATGCGGGCATCAGCGTGGGCATAGACAGCGCAGTGCGCTCCGACCTTGACCTGCTGGCGCTCACCTTTGCGACCAACAACCTTGGCCTGGCCGCCACCTTCCACCCCTTCATCAGCGCGATGGCGCAGCGGCAATCGGGCACCTTGGTGGGCATTGCCAGCGTGGCCGGCATCCGGGGCCTGCCGGGCCACGGCGCTTACTGCGCTAGCAAGGCTGCCGTCATCAGCTACTGTGAAAGCCTGCGCGGCGAGCTGCGCACCTCGGGCATCAAGGTCGTCACCCTGTGCCCCGGCTATATCGACACGCCGCTGACCCAGCGCAATCCCTATTCCATGCCGTTTTTGATGTCGGCAAGTGATTTTGCTGAAAAGGCCTTTGGGGCGATCGAGGCTGGCGTCAGCTACCGGGTGATCCCTTGGCAAATGGGCGTGGTCGCCAAAATCCTGCGCTTGCTACCGAATGCCGCGTTCGACCGGTTGTTGACCAAACGTGCGCGCAAGCCGCGCCAGTAAACCGCGTTGGCCTGCTGCCTTAACGCGAACCACCCCCGAAGCGCCTGCGGCGCTACCCCCTCAAGGGGGCGCACCCGGTGGCCTGGCAGAGCCAGATCCACGGGTGCACTGGGGGTGCGCTCGTCTCGCGGCGTGGTTTCATCGCTCGGGGTGCTTGGCCCAGTGCATGACAGTTAGCTGCTGCCCCGGCTGGCGATGCAGCGCAGCGCCAAATCCGGGTGCAAAGCATCCATGGGGCCGCTGCGACAGAGCAGCCCATCAAGCCAGCCCCGGCATAGGGCGCGGGTCTTGATCCGCTTGTTCGACTCTAGCAACCAGATGGCCAAAAGCTGGTGCAGCGTCAACAAGTTCACCACCGTGACCCCCAGCAGCAAAGACGGATGCAAGCGCCCCAAGGCCAGGCCATTGCGTGCCAGGTAGTAGCGACGCATGGCATCGTGGTTGAGGGCACCAATGCGCACGCCCAAGAAGCGCTTGTGTATGCGCTCGCCCAAGGCATGGCGCAGTGTCAGCGAAGGGACGATGAACATGGGAACCCCATGGCGCACGGCACGCAGGCAGTATTCGGTATCGACATGGTCGATCACAAAGTCTTCGCGAAACGTCCCCAGCGCCTCCCAGGCCGCCTGTGACACCACGCAGCCCGATGAGATCAGGAAGGAGCAGGGGAGGAGGCTGTCAAAATCATGGCCATTTTGCTGCGCCGTCACCGTCAGCCGGCGCAGGCGAAAACGCCCTCCCGTGACCGAGGGCAGGTACTCATTGACATTGACGTCAAAAATCTTGGGCCCCAAGATAAAGCGGGCCTGGCCGCTCGCCTGGCAGGCATCGCAGGCCTGTGCCATCACCGTAAAGAAGCCCTCTGGCAAGACTGAATCCTGGTCGAGCAACACAAAAGCATTGGCACCCCGCGCTCCCAACTCCGCCACCCCCAGATTGAAGGCGCGGGCAATCCCGCCCAGATTGCGGTTGATGAGGCACGGCACGCCCGCCTGCTGCAACCGGACTGCGGTAGCCGCCTGAGCGTGGGGCGAGTTGTCGACCGCCACCAGCAGCAGCCCTTGCGCGGCCAGCTGCTCCACATGCGCCAGTTGCACCGATGACGGGTTGAACAGCACGACCACGGTGCCAAGCGCTGTTGCAGGGTATGTTTTCATTGGATTTTTCTGCGCCCAGGGCGCGTTGCCGCACAAGTCTCCAGCGCATCGACAGCCTGCTCGCACGCCACCGCGCCGCTGTCAGGCCCCATTTTTTCGCGGGCCTGCCGGCAAGACGCGCGCACCGACGCCGTCTCCATCAGCTTGCGCAAAGCATCGGCGATGCGCCCGCCATCACTGTGCGCAGGAAGTTGCAGGCCACAGCCCAAGGCCACGATGCGCTGGGCATTGTCAAATTGATCGTGCGCAAACGGCGTCACCAGTTGCGGCACGCCGGCAGCCAGCGCACAGGCCGTGGTCCCCACCCCCGCATGGTGAACCAGGGCCGCGCTACGCTCCAGCAAGGGGCCAAGTGCAAGGTAGCGGCGGTGCAAGGCCGAGGCCGGCAAAGGTGGCAGCGACGCCGCATTTCCACCCAGGAAAATGGCCCGCAGCCCCAGTGCGGAAACGGCCTCCAAAGCGGCCGTAAAAAAAGCATTGTCGGTGAGCAAGGTAGAGCCCGCCGTGATGATGACCGGGGCCGTTCCGGCCTCCAGGAAGGCTTGTACTTCGCTGTCGAATTCCGTGGTACTTGGCGCCGGGCCAGGCAGCTCAAACAGGGGGAACCCCGTAAAGAGCAAGGGCTTGGGCCAATCTGGCTGGGCCGGGGCAAACCAGGGCGGAAACAAAGCCAGCACGCCTTGGGGCGAATGCACCCATTGCCCCAACAAGCGCTGCGCCGCAGGCAGGCCGACACTGCGCCGCAGCCGCTCCAACGCAGGCCTTAGCAAGCGGTCAAGAACGCCCCGCTCGATCAGGTACAAAGCCAGGCGCCGCAGTGGCAGCGGCCACCAACGGGGCAGCGAAAACCCGGCATGCGTTGGCGGCGACACGGCTGACAGCAGTGTCGACGGCGACACCTGTGCCGACAAATACGCCACATCCTGGGTTTCTTGCAAGACCCGTGCACTGAGCGCCCACAAAGAGCCCAGCAGCACGACATCTTCTTCGGCTGCGCGTGCGCGTTGAACCTCTTCCAGAAGCAGCGCATACACGGGCTCCAGAGACGGTGCAATCACGCGCCAAAGCGTGCGCAACGAGGTTCGGGGATGCCACAAAGCAGGGTCTGCCATGGCTGCCGCATATTCAGTGGCCGTCCCTATCGGCAAGAAACGCAGCCCACAGTCTTCCACCAAAGTCTGGAATGCCGGGCTG